>NZ_JAHLZE010000028.1 GCF_020148105.1 Methanobrevibacter sp. TMH8 | reverse complement strand
TTTCCATATGAGAAACGGAGTTAAAATCAAAACCAAATACATCAAAATCAAATCAATAGCTCCAGGAAAGAAAATATCAATAATCGTCAGCTACTTCCCAGACAAAGCAAACCACAGATACTGCATAGCACACTTCCAAATAGATCCCAAAAACAAAAACAAAGAAATAATATTAGCTAACAACAAAAAATCAATTAGCTTAAAACACTAAAAATAAAACCAAAACAATTCAAAGGATAAATTAACTCTTTTTATCCTTTCTTCTATTTTTTATTTATTTATTATTTTTATTTTATTTTTTATTATAAATCAATTTTTCATAATGATAAAAATTTTCATATTCCTCGTTAATTTTTGTATTGCTTATCAATTTTCCTATTCAATGTTTATTTTCTCATTTCATAATAATATTACCTTTATTTTTTAGAATAACTTATATATTACCTTATTTAATAAGTTATATAGTATTTTATTCCTTATTATAATTATATCAGAACGTTCATTCGTCATTATTTAATATTGAACTTTCAATGGTTTTTATAGGAAAAAATATTTATTATATAAAATTGAAAAATAAGAGGTGAATATATTAAAATAATAATTGATAATGAGGAAAGAAACATAAATCTTCTAAATGATTTTCTTTTTGGTAAATTGTTTGGTGAGAGAGGATGTGAAAAAGAAACATTACATTTAATAAATACTTTCACAAAAAGAAACTGTACTGATTTGAGTTTTGAAACAAATGAAATGAAAGGACAACATGAAGGTAATAAAAAATCTGTTACAGATGTTTTAGTCATGACAAATGATGGTAACATTGTTAATATAGAATCACAGATTAAAAAACAGGAAAAATTTCACAAAAGAACACATTTCTATGACTCTAGTTTAAATTCAGTTTTTCTAAGTGCTGGTGAAAACTACAATGAACTACCATTAGTAATCACAATAAACATTCTAGGTTTCAATCTACATCCTCTAGAAAAATACCACACCACATTCAAACTAACAGAAACAACATATAAAGAATACATATTAGATGATGTAATAGAAACACACAATATCGACTTAGTAAAATTTAGAAAATCAAAGATTTTCTAACATTGCAAAATCGGAGATTTTGCAAAGTTTAGAAAAAAACTAAGAAATGGAAAATTTGATTTAAACGATCCTGAAGATCGAATTACTTTATTATTTGATGTTAAAGCTCCTCAAAATTTAATTGAAAAGGTGATTGAAATGGATGAATTTGCAAAAAACGTCTATGAAAAAACTTTACATATTTTAAAAGATAAACAGGAATATATATCTTATATTCGAGCAGATCAAGCCGAACGGGATAAAAAAGGCATGATAAAATATGCAGAAAAACAAGGAATAAAAAAAGGCATAGAAGAAGAAAAAATTTCAATAGCTAAAAATTTAAAAAATAAAGGAATTTCACTTGAAATAATATCTCAAACAACAAACTTACCCCTTTCAAAAATTAAAAAACTCTAAAAATTCTATCTAATTGGGAGATTATCAATTTTTCAATATCTCACTTTTTTATTTTTTTTATCTTAAAATAATGTTTTTTATTTTAAATTAATTGTTTTTATTTTAATTTATATTATCAATTAATAGTAATTTTTACAGTTAATTTTCATTTAATTTTTAAAATATATGTAAAGTTGTATCAATAAATAAAAATCGTATTCTAAAAATAGTAAAATAGTATAATATTAATAATTTAAAACATATAATTAAATAAGATTGCTATGAAAAAAATAGAAACTCCTATCTCAAATGAAACTATCAATGATTTGAAAGTAGGGGATAAAATATTAATCAGTGGAATTATTTTTACAGGAAGGGATGCAGTTCTTCCTAAGCTAAAAGAGAAAATAGCTAATGACAGGCTAGATGAAATTCCTTTTGACTTAAAAGGTAGTGTTATTATGCATACTGCTGTTAGTGATGCAGGAATAGCTCCTACTACAAGTAATAAAGAAGAAATTGAATCTTCTATTCCAGAATTAGCTAAAGCAGGAGTAAAGATTCATATTGGTAAAGGATCTCTTAGTGAAGAAACAAAACTTGCTCTTAACAATGAAAATTCTATTTTTGTAGTCACTCCTCCAGTAGCTGCCCTTATAACAAATTCTGTCAAATCAAAAAAAGTAGTGGCTTATGAAGAAGAGGGGATAGAAGCTATTTTCATGTTAGAAGTAGAAGACATTCCTGGAATTGTAGCTATTGCTCATGGGGAATCTATTTATTAGTTTCTATTAGTTTACTAATTTCTTTAAATTGTATATATCTTATATATTTATTTTATGGATATTGTATTAAGATATATTTGTTATATTTTTATTCAATTCTTTTTTAAATTTTTAATATTTTTTATCATTTTTTTATATAATTTATCCTTTTAAATAAAAATAGTTATGTATAAAATAACATAACATTTATATATATGGTTTATATATACTATAACATGGATAGTAAAACAGTAATACAAGATCATGTTTTATATCGTCGGTTAACACAAAGAGGGTGGGCAATAATTGTATTGCCTCCTAAAATAAGAATAGACAACTTTCATGGTTATCCACATATACATTTCCAACTACATGGGATAAAACATAATATAAAGGTAAATAACATGGAGGAAGCTTATGAAATAGTGCATAATCATATAATGGATCTTAGGAAAGTTAATAAAAGAATACTATTTAGGGAGTTAAATTATGATATCAATAAAGATGATTAAAAAAACTACAGGTAAAGGAATGATACGAAAGTTTGAAAAAGCTTATGGTTCATTTGATGGGCTTGAAAGAATAGTTAAAAAAGATCCTGAAAATATGATTGCCTATTATGATTTGGATGATTGGAAATATTTTTTAAAACATCCAAATGAAGAAGTTGAGGATGGTAAAACTATATTTACAGAGGATTTGAGTATTGGAAAGATAGAATTAGAGATATTAAATTTTATAAAAAATAAACATCCTAAGTCAATGAGAGATTTAGCTAAATTAATGAATAAGGATGTAGGTAATGTACAAAGAAAAGTTAAACATTTAGAAAAAGAAGGTTTAATAACATTAGAAGAAGGTAGTAAAAATAGTAAAATTCCTATTGTTAATTATGATAAAATAGAGATTGAAATATAGAATTGAGATTTAATTAATTTTTCATCTGTTTATTATTTTTTCTATCTATAATTTTCTCCAATTCTTTTATTTTAATTTAAATAATATTTTATTTTATAATTTCTTTTAAAAAATCATATTAATTTTATTAGTTTTTTATTCATTCATCATCAGTTTTATTTTCTTCATGAATATTAACTTGTTTACCTTCAGCTGTTGGGATAACTTCAAAAACAGCATTATCAAATTCAAGATCAAATTCAGATCCATCCATTAACATATGTTGAAAAACAGCTAATGATGCAACTTCTGAATGAGGTTGTTTTGTAACAGAGACATTATAATCTGACTTTTTATATATTTTTGTTGGAACTCTAGAACCTCCAACTACAATTAGCTTATCCTTTGGGGATTCTCTTATTTCTTCTATAACATCTTGGACTTGTGAACCATACATTGTTAAATGAATAACCTCTCCACCATTATTTTGCCATTCTTCGATTAAATTCATGTAACTTTTTTTATATTCTACTTGAAAGTCTCCTCCCCAACGTTCGACTACATCTTCAACATTTTTCATCAGTTTTTGATCCTCTTCCCCACTTAAATAGGTTTTTGAAGCACCAAAAGCTCTTGATGTTAGACACACATGAGTTGTTATTCGAGCATCTCTTTTTTTCCTATGATCTAATCTTAAAACATTAATATTCATTATTATCACAAAAAATTAATTATATTTAAATTAATTATATTAGTTATACTAATTTTTATTTATAGTAATTATTATCTATTAATTATCTATTAATTATACTAATTTTATCAATTATAGATTATTTAAAACATTATAAAAGCTATTAACATAAATAAAAGGGAGAAAAGTCTCCCTATTTCATTGGAAGCACCTAAAACATCTCCAGTAGCTATTTCAAAGTTATTTTTTCCAATAAGGGCCATTAATGATCCTCCAAAGACTCCTCCTAAAACTCCAAATATTCCAATAAAGCTAGCAAAGAAGTATGCAATAATTATAGCTATTATTAATGCTACTACAAATTTTGTAATTGTCATGGATTCTATAAAATATTTTCCAGTTCCATTAGGACCTGATTTTGAAGTAATACAACAGCTAACTAATCCTACTTTTGCAGACATCTCACAAATTAAAATAGCTGCTAAGCTTCCAGCTAAAATTAAAGAATCTAAAAGAGCAACTGATATAATAGCAACTATAAAGAATAGGGCTATTCCTCCAGTCCCTATCATGGAATCTCTCATTACTTTTATTTTCTTTTCTGGAGATCCATGAACCATTAAAGCATCACCTACATCCATAAGTCCGTCAAGGTGATGGAATCCATTGAACCATATGAAAAAACTATATATTATAGCTGAAGTAACAAAAAATGGAAAATTCAATATGTTTAAAATAAATCCAATAAATAATGCAATTAATCCAACAAAAGCACTTACAACTGGCCAAAACCATGTCATTTTTGCCATTTCTTCAATATTTGTATAAATATTTAATGGAAGGATAGTTGAAAAAGTAATTAATCCTCCAATAGATCTTAAAGGAGAACTCTTTTCATTATTAAAATAATCATCTTTTTCTTTGTTTTTATCAGTCATTTATATCGCTTCTATTAAATCATTATTATCATTATTATTTTCATTATTCTTATTTTTATTCTTTTTATTCTTCAAATATTTTAGACATACAACCAGCTACAAGCCCTGCAAAGATATCATCAACCATTGGTCCTAATTCAGATATTATTCCAGGTTTTTCTTCATCATAACGTTTGAAATTAAAAGTAGCTTTGGTTCCAGCTATTTGATTAGAGATAGCTATTCCTAAAACTTCATCAGTATAAAGATATGCTGGATCATCACTTACATCTACTTCTCTAAGTCTATTATTTTGGAAATCTTCTTCACACCGTATAGCTGACATTAAAAGAGCTATAA
The DNA here is from genome assembly GCF_020148105.1 of Methanobrevibacter sp. TMH8. Taxonomy (NCBI): domain Archaea; kingdom Methanobacteriati; phylum Methanobacteriota; class Methanobacteria; order Methanobacteriales; family Methanobacteriaceae; genus Methanobrevibacter; species Methanobrevibacter sp. TMH8. Next base: position 28,135 of record NZ_JAHLZE010000028.1, on the reverse strand, counting down.
CATTTAAATCTTCAAGTGATTTTAATATTTGGTTTTTTAACTTTAGTCTTATTTCTTTCATTATTTCAGGAGTATCTTCTATTCCAACACATAATTCCATTCCAGCATCCACAAGAGAATCAATTGTAACTCCTTCAGCAATAATATAATCAAGTATACCAAAAGATAAGTTCATATTTTTTAATGAGTCATTACAACTTTTAACCATAGTTTTGATTAATTCTTTTTCTATTTCATCTAATTTTTCAGAATTTGGTAAATTTTCTTCTGAATTTCCATTTTTTGAATTAATTAATTTCATTAGATCTTGTGTTTCCCCTTTTTTAAATTCAATCGGAGATTTACAAGCTAATATTAATGACTCATTATTATTAATACTATCTTGAATATGTTCTGGTAATTGTAAATATTCAAAATATTTAATTTTTGTTTCAATAGCTATTTTATATAGCTTAATCAAATCCTTCAAGGTTAAATTTTCATTTATATAAATAATTTGATTCAAATCCAGGTTTATTGAGTCATAACCCCTTTTAACTTTTGCCATATGAAGATTTTCAGTTACTTTTGTAAGATTAATATTATTATTTATAAAATTAATTATAGCTAAATGGGGGGATGATTCTATGAAGTAATCTATATTTTCAATGGGATATTCTTGAGCAATATAGCTATTATAGCTATTGTAATTATGAAAATTATCATTTATTTTCATTTCACTTTTAAATGAGTCTAAAGAGGATTTAAAGTCATTATTATCATTGTAATTTTTTAATAATATGATTATGTTTTCTACAATATCGATTCCATTATTTTCTTGATTTTCATTATTTGTATCTGTAAATGTTAAAAAATAATCAGAATTTTCAATATAGAAATAATCATAGTCACTATGAAGTTTTACATTATCAAATATTTCCATGTTCTTCTTCTTTGATTTTAATTTTGTTTTTCTATTTTTCAAAACAATCCCTCATAGAACTATATTTAAATAAATATTATCATGATTATTAGATAAATCCTCTAATTTATAATGTAGTTATTTATAATTTAGCTATATATAATCTTATTTATAATTTTTAGTATAATTATTTAGTAATTTTAATAATTTTATTTACTATTAGATTTTATTTAATTTTTATTTAATTATTTACTTAATTATTTACTCAATTATTTAATTAATTTTAATTTAATTCAATAGTATTATTTATGTTATTTAACATATTTATTATAAAAGATTTAATATATTTTAATTCAATATTTTTAATTAAATATTTTATTAAATATTTATATTTGCTTAAATATTCTAAATAACATTTTATAATTAAGGAAAGAATTTCATGGTACTTATAATAGATCCTCAAAGTGCAGGAATAGCTGGAAATATGATTGCAGGGGCTTTTATTGATTTAGGATGTAATTCTAATGAGATTAAGCAAGTCATGGAAACTGTTACACGTGGCTTTGGTGGAGCAAATATTAATATAAAAAAGGTTAATAAAGCTGGAATTGAATCTACATTTTTAGAAGTGGAAATCCTTGATGAAAATAACCATAATAATCATTCTATATCTTATAATAATTTGTTATCTGAAATTAATGAAATAAAAAAGAATGAAATGGCAAATGAAGATAGTGTATTTTCTAAAGATATTATTGAAGATGTTTTTGCTATTTCAAAGAATGTATTTGAAAGAATAGCTAAAGCTGAATCAAAAATTCATGGGAAATTATTAGAAGAAATTCATTTCCATGAAGTTGGTGCTGCTGATGCAGTTGCTGATATTATTGGATCTGTATTTGCTTACTGTAGAATGGGATTTAATAATTCTGATGAAAATGTTATAGGTTTACCAATAGCTCTAGGAGGAGGGACAACAAATAGTTCTCATGGTAAAATCCCAATTCCTGCTCCAGTAGTTGTGGAAATGTTAAATAACACTAATGTTTCATATTATGGGGGGCCTGTAGCTAGTGAACTTGGCACTCCTACGGGAGTTGCCCTATATCTTGAATTATGTGATGAATTTAAGGATTTTCAACCTATAATAAAATCAACAGCTACTGGTTATGGTTCTGGAAGAAAAGATTTTGATTTTCCAAATGTACTCAGACTTATTAAAGGAAAATCTGAAGTAAAATCTCAGACAATTGATGTAATTGAAACCAATATTGACCACCTTTCTGGAGAAACAGTTGGATATTTGTTTGAAAAATTAATGAAAGAAGGAGCAAGGGATGTAGCTATTATTCCAGTATTAATGAAAAAAAATCGCCCAGGACAATTGCTTAAGGTAATTTCAAAGAAAGATACAACAAATAAACTCTTGGATGTTATTTTTAAGGAAACTGGAACTTTAGGAATTAGAATATCTGAACAAACTCATAGAGGAATAGCTAGTAGAAAAATAATTTCTCTCAATGTTAATGTTCAAGATAAAGAAGAAGAAATAACCTTCAAAATAGGTTTTATCGGAGACGAAATTATATCTTCAAGACCAGAATATGAAGACATCAAAAAAATTGCATCTAAAAGAGATATTCCTTTAAATGAAGTTTCTGAAATAGCTAATTTTGAAATTAAAAAGTATTTAGATGGTCTTGATTGATTAATATTTAATTTGTAAAGAGTTTATTATTATTTAGCTATATTGGTTGATTAATACTTAATTTATAAAGAATTGATTATTATTCAGCTAATATGAAATTTTTAATGTTTAGTTAGGAATAAAAACTATTCCTTGTGTTTGCTATATTAATCTTTTATGTATAGGGTATTGATTTTATGAATTTGTTTTTAAATAATATTGCTTTTGAAAGAGTTTATTATGATAATAAAAATAAATTATTATTTGTAATATTTAGAAATACTCATTTTACTAAATATGTTCATGAAAATGTTCCAGTTTATGTTTTTGATGATTTTAAAAATTCTAATTTTTCTAATAGGTTTTATCATAAAAATATTAAGGATAAATATAAAAAAGATATATCTTTTTTAACTCCTGAAGATCGAGATTTTTTAAATATTTCAAAATATTAAAATAATTCAAATTATATAATACAAATATTAATATTTTTTTATTAAATAGTAATATATTTATGTAATAAAAAATAACTTTTAAGTATGATTAAAATATATTTAGATGAAAGTGGTGATATGGGAATAAATGGCTCAAAATATTTCATTATAAGTATATTAATTATAAAAAAAAGTCCAAAAAAGTTAAAATATATTGTTAAAAGATCTAAAAGATTTAAATTTAAGAAAAAATTAAAAATGTCAGAGAAATTAAGTTTTATCATCTTTCAAAAGAATTAAGATTACATTTTCTTGAAGAATTAAATAATATTGAATTTGAAGCATATTCTATTGTTTTAAATAAGATACGATTGAAACATTTGCTTCAAAGAAAAAACATGAACGATATTTATGTTGATATGATAATTAAATTATTAAATGAAATATATTTTAAAGAATCTTTTGACTTAACTATAGACTCTTTCTTACCATTAAATAAAATAAAAGAATTAGAACTTAAGATTTTAAGTATTAATGAATTTAAAAATTCGAAAATAAAAGAAAATTCTTCTGAAAAAATTATTGGAATACAATTTGCAGATTTAATAGCAGGAGCTTGTTTTCAAAAATTTGAAAGACAAGAAAATGGATATATTGAGAAAATAAATAAAAAACATAATATTTACTATTATTAAAAGGCCCGTGCCTTATAGCCACATTATCTCAAAAGAGATCCGCCACAATATTGCAACGGAACTATAAGGACTTACCCAGACTTAATAATATTATATTTGTTATAATATTTATATATTTCTACCCTTTTTTATTTCTATATTTTTCATCTGATTTCATCAATAATTTTTTTCATGAATATTTTTAAGAAAGTTCTCTTAGATTAAACCAGTTTTTCATCATTTCCCAATTAAATAAGGCAATACTGTCTGCTCCGCCATTTAAAGCAGCTTGGGCATTTTCTTTTATTTTACTAGCTGGTAAAGATGTTAGATTAGTATCACTATCATAAGTTTGTATTCCAATACATACTTTAGACCACATAGCTTCCTTTTTAAAGTAGGTAGCTATGGATTTTACCCAACTAGAATTTTGATTGTAGTTACCTGCATAGGCCATTGGAATAATTGCATCAGCATAATAAGATAATGTCCAAATATCTTGCCCATAATATTTTTCATCTTCACGTTCTGGCATAACAGTTATTGATAGTGTAATATTTTTATCTTTTATTTTATCGCTAACCATAGATACAAATTTATTTATAGCATTAGTAGAAGTTATTCCATTGGGGTAATCATATTTATAAGCATTTCCAGGATACCTAAGATAATCTAGCTGAATACCACTAACTCCTGGAATTTCAGAATATTTCTCAATCTCTTCTACTTTTGAATCAAAATAGGGAAAATTGAAGGTTTTCGTTGTTGTATTAATTGGATTAACCCATTTGTTCCCATCACGAAAACTTTGAACCCATATATGAACCTTAATATCTTTAGCATTAGCTTTTTTTATCCAATTACTAACATTTTTTTCACCAAATCTGTCAACTGCACTTGAATGTAGAAATATGTTTTTAATACCATTATTAGATAAGGCATCTAGGTTTACTTTGTTCATATTTTCTCCTTGAACCCAAACACCATTTCCAACATCATCTTTAAACATTACTGTAGTAAATATACTTGCTACAATAGCTATTGAAAATATGATTATTATTAAAATAGCTTTTTTTATCAGTTCACTTCTTTTCATTATTTTTCCCTATTCGTGATATATTTTTATTAATATTAGTTTAGTATTTAGCTTAATTATTTAAATATTATTTATTATATATTCAATATTGCATAATATTATTAGATATTATTAAATATAATTTAATATAATTGATTAAAATATTCTAATTATTCTAACATATTTTAATATATTTAATATAATTTAGTATATTTATTTGATTTTATTATTATAAATTTTCTTTAATTAATTGTTATTAATAAAAATAATTATTAATAATTATTAGTAACTATTAATATTTATTATAAATTAATTAATTCTTAATAAGATATAATATAAACTAATTCTATAATAAATTGATATAATTAATATAATAATAAAATATAATAAAATATAGTAGAGTATAATATAATTTAATTTAGTATAATAAAATATAATATAATAATATAATGTAATAAGATATTATGAGTTTTAAAGATAATGGATTAAATAAAAAGAAAAAAGCTATTTCTGTTCTTTCTGGAGGATTAGATTCAACCATTGCTACTGCTTATTTTTCAAAGGATTATGATATCCATGCAATAACTTTTGATTATGGGCAAAAAAGTTTAAAGCAAGAAATTAACTCTGCAAAATTAATTTGTGATTTTTTGGGAATGGAACATGCTATAATTGATATTAAATGGCTAGCTAACCTTGGAAATTCTTCTCTTACTAGTGATAATGAAATTCCTAAGGTAAATTTTGAAGATATTGATAATATATCTGTTAGTAATGACACAGCAAAAGCAGTTTGGGTTCCTGGTCGAAATATAGTTTTCACAGCTATTGCTACTTCTTTTGCAGAAAGTGAAGGTGCAGAAATTATTATAGTTGGTTGGGATAAAGAGGAAGCAGCTACTTTTCCAGATAATTCAAAAGAGTTTTTAGATAGTTTCAATCAGTTGATTGGTATTGGAACTAAATCTTCAGACAAAATTGAAATTAAAGCCCCTCTTATAGATTTAAACAAAAAAGAAATCGTTGAACTTGGTAAAAAAATTAATGCTCCTATGAATATTAGCTATTCTTGTTATACTGGAAAAAATAATCATTGTGGTATTTGTGAATCTTGTGTTAGAAGAAAAAGAGCATTTATTGAAGCAAATATCGAAGATCCTACAAATTACGATAACTAACCAATATAACAATAAATATTTTAAATAATTTTCATATAATATAAAATAATTATTTTTATGAAATAATTATTCATGAATTAAATATTTAATGAAATTTATTTTCTTTTTTCAATTTTTCATAGTGTTCAATATCTCTGTTTTTAAAGACTTTAGCAGGATGGCCTCCTGCAATTGCATATTTAGGAATATCTTTAACAACAACGCTTCCCGCTTGAATTATTGCTCCTTCTTCTATTGTAACTCCAGGAAGTATCATAACTCTATTTCCTAACCATACGTTATCTTCTATAAATATATCTTTTGAGATTATTGTATTATCATAGGGGATAGCTGTTCCTTTATCATAGTTGTGGATATCAGTAATTATCATACATTCAATTCCAGAATGAAAATTATCTCCTATTGTTACTTTTCCTTTTCCTTGTATTTTCATACCATTAAAGTTGATATTATTTCCAAGTATTGTATTTGAAGTAACATAGCTAGGTCCATTAACTTTTAAATCTTTTCCAATACTTTTAGCTACCTTTTTTACCTTATTTTTATATTTATTTTTTTTAAAATTTTGGTAATGTTTGTAAAAATAGTTTATTATACTCATAAAGCGACCTAATTTCTTTAATTATTATATGTAAATAAATAAGATTATTAATAGATTATTAATAATTAGTAATAGATTACTAATTGATTATTAGTAAATTATTAGTATATTATAGATATTAGAGAGATATACAAATATTATAATATATTATTAAAGTAATTTTTAAATAAAATATTCATGAAGAACATTCTGTTGAATATTGTGAAAGAAGAACAGCGACTTTATGGGTTGTTACATCATCTAATTGTCTGTTTCCATGAATTATTTTGTATATAAGTTCATCTAAAAATAGATCTTCATCAGTTAAAGGCATATTGATAATTGCTACATCATTATTCACAAAACCAACTAATGGTTCAACATAACAGTTTTTTAACCCATTTTCATTTAAAAAATCAATTAATTCTTCACTTAATTGTATAGATTTTTGTTTTATTTTGTTATTATTCTCAAATTTAAGTGGAGTTTCTCTAAATTTGAATTTTCCAACTTTTGTTTGTTTATTTTCAACAGGAATATTTTCTTCAACAATTTTCTTATTACTCTCATAGTTATTATTGGCTTGATCTACAATGTCAGAAATACCTAGTAAATCGAAATTATCTAATTTTGATTTATTAATTAAATTAAGATTCTCTGTATCAATTTTAGGTTTTTCTTTATCTTCTTTTTCATTGTAACTTTGACTTACTATAGCAAATATTCCAGAAGCTCCTACAACAACATGATTGATACCATCGTTTGCATTTGGAGATTTAACAAAATAAAGCACATAAAAGTTTTCAGGAAGAGTTAAAAGTTTTTTTCTGATAATTCTACCTCTTTTTTCAGTAGCAGAATATTTTTTGTTTTGCATTACACCAATGCCAAAGAGAATAAAACCAATAATTATGAATATTACGCTATATACTCTTTGAGATAAAAGAATGTCACCAAAACCAATTAATACCAATATAAGTCCAGCTACAATATAAACATCATGATAAGAAGTATTTTTAATATTTGGGTGTGGTACTAACTCTTGTTTTTTATTATTTTTATTAATAATTTCATCAATTTTTTCATCAGTTGTATTAGGGAAACTATCTAAATTATCTATTTCTCTATCATTAGTTATACTTTCAGAAATTTCTTCTTTTTTCCCCTCATTTTCATTCATTTCCCTATTTTTTGCAATTCTATCGAATATAGAAATTTTAGAATTCTTTTCTTCTCTTTTTTCTATATCATTAAAATTTGAATCAACAATATCTTTATATTCTTGAGTTACATTATTAAAAAATTTATTATTCATTTGAGTTCTTAATTTTTTATCAATTTCCTCTGTACTTCCATCATTGATAGGAGAAACAATAGGTGATTCAAATTTTGAACTTGAATTATAATTTACATCAGATTTAAAATTAGATTTAGAATTAGAATTAGATTCAGAGTTACTATAATTTGAATTTTTATTATTAGAACTATTATTAAAATTATTATTAGAATTAGAATTAATAGTGTTGGAATTATTGATATTGTTGTTATCATTATTATTTATACTATTTTTATTTTCAATATCATTCCATTTAGAATCAGGAATATTTTGTTGATTTATTGGTTTAAGATAATCAGAATTAGAATTAATTTTAGAATTAGAATCTATATTTCGCTGTCTTAGTTTCAAACGTTTTTCAAGATTTTCATTAAGTTCTTCATCAATATAACGTAAATTCCCAAAACAGCTTGAACACTCGTAATCTTCAGGGTATTCGTTTTTATCAATACTATATTTTAAACCACAACTTTCACAATATACAATTTGTGAATTTGGGTTATCTTGATTCTGATAAAGATTATTGCTATGATTTTGATTTATAGCTGAATAAGTAGAAGGATATTCTTCAACTTCTATTAAGTTCCCAGCACAAACAGAGCATTCATAATCATTAACGGATTCATTATCATCAATTTGATATTTAGCCCCACATTTTTCACATGCTACAACTTTCATAGTATCATTGTAATAATTTTCTAGATAACTTATATTAAAATATAGTACTTTAACTATAACATCTTAATATATTTCTTTTCTTTGATTTAAATATTTGTATAAACAGAGAATTTATGTAGAATTTCATTATCTAAAATATTTTTATTTTTAGGAATATTTATTTTTATTATTTTTTTTATTATTATTAACTATGTCTTTTTTTATTATTAACTACGTCTTCATAAATGGACTTAACTTGCTTTTCAACGGAATCCCAATTGTATTTCTCTTTAACTTCTTTTAAACCATTTTTTCCATAGAATTCCATTAATTCAGGATTTTTAAGCAGTTTTTTAATTTTATCTGAAAGATCTTCTTTTTGATATTCACAAGATAAACCAACATTTTCATTTACCCAAATGTGTATGTGATTATTTTCAGTTAAAATTATTGGTTTTCCACAAGCCATAGCTTCAAGGCCACTAGTTGTGAATGATTCATACTGTGAAGGCATAATAAATATATCACAATCTACAATGGCTTCTTTTTTATCTTTATTATATAATGGGCCAGTTATAATAATATTTTCTGGATTTATATTAAATTTTTCAATTAATTTATTTAATTCATCTAAAAATCCATCATCAGGACCAACAATAGCTAATTTCACATTTTTTAAATCATTTAAATGACTAAAAGATTCAATTAAAAGATCTAAACCTTTTATTTTATGTATTCTCCCAACAAATAATAATAGTTTATCATCATTACTAATATTGTATTTTTGTCTGAAATTTCCTTTCTTAGGTAAATTTTCATATTCTTCTAAATCAATTCCTAATGGTACTATTTCTATATTTTTTTCTTCTACTCTCATTTTTAAATATTGTTTTTTCTCAACTTCTGTTAAGGCAAAGACTTTAGAAGCATTATGGAGAATATTAAATCCCCATAATTTATCAAAAACCTCTTTCATTTTTTCTTTTTGGAAAAAAGGAAGCACTGATCCATGAGCTTGTAAAACATAAGGAATTTCATTTTTAATTGCATAATGGGTAGCTATAATGGCTAATGAATGTCTATGTTCATGTATATGTACGATATCATAATTTTTAATTTCATTTTTCAGTTTAAACGGTAAAGCATATGGGGTATCTATTGTTAATTTATTTTTAAATGAATTTGATAAGTTTTTAAAATAATAAGTTTTTATACCATCTACATCTACATCATATCTTTTTTTAAGGTTCATAGGTTCTTTGCAACTATCTGTTGTAAAGACAGACACATCATTTCCTTGTTGAGCTTGTTTTTTACCAAGCTGGTAAACTGCATTAACCACTCCTCCAGCAGCTAAACAAGGATAAAATATTGGAACGACATGTAAAATTTTCATTTTTTCACCTATATTCTCTTTCAGATTTTTTTGATCTATTTTTCTTTTATTATATTATTTTATAGATTTGATTTTTTATTTTTATCTATTTTTATTTTTCCCGATCTTTCCATATTTCATTGTTTTTCAGGTGTTTCTTTTATAAATATAGACATCATCAAATTTTTTGATTATAGTATAATTTGCAATAGTATAATTTTCTTTTGAAATATTTTTGGAAATGTAATAAGTAACATTGTTTTTTTCTAATTTTGGAATATCTTTTTCATAAGCCCCTATAACATTCATCTTTAAATACCATGTATAATAACGAACATTATATACCCATATAATTGAATTATTATAATTTGGATCATAATTCATAAGCCATTGTGAAATCACAATTGGTTCATCAACTAGGTTATTTTCAGTAGGAATTTTTTCTATATTAGCAAAAGCTGATCCTATGAATAATATTATAAGTAATATAGGCACTATATTTTGTATAATCTTTTTATTAGTATTTTTTGTATTGTTATCATAATTTTCATTATCCTTATTATTTTGACCATTTTCATCATTTATATTTTCATCATTGCTTTCATGATTCTTATCATTTCTATTAATAAAATTTCTACTAGTTAAAGTTTTAATAAGAAAATCAAGAGAGTAAGCTGCAAAATACGCAATAACTGGGAGCACAGTTATAAAATATCTATCTACTTTCACATCACTAAAACTAAAGAAGATTAAATAAATGAAAAACCAAGAGATCATTAATAAATTAAGATTTAAAGTTTTTGTTTCTTTATTAGTTATAATGTCTTCTTTTTCAATGAATGAAATATTTTTATTCTTATTATCTTTATTATCTTTATTATTCTCGTTATTACTATTAATATTCGTATTAAGTATGTTAAAAATAAATAAAATGTTAATTAAGAATAAAATTTCACTGATAATAGAAGAAATTCCTTTATAAGTAAAAATAATTATTATACTTATTATAAAAATTGAAATAATTTTTTTGTTTCTATTTAGTACATTTTTTATATCATTTTTATCTTTTTTATTTTTATTTTCCTTTTTATATTTTCTTTTCTTTTGTTTTTTAATTGTTTTATCTAAAATATAAATTAATCCACTTATTAATATAATGCCAAGGATAAAATATGATAGAATTGAAGGATTATATAATACTGGAATCGCTTCCTTAAATCCAATATTCTCTGAAGATATAAAATTAGGAAGATTTGTTAAATAAAAATATGGGGCTGGATTAAATCCTGGATCAATTGATGAACCTTTGTCTCCAGAAACAGCATCTTGTGCTTGAGTAATAAATGTTAAATCAGATCCCATTCTATTTATTATCATTAAAACTGATGAAAATAATATTAAAGCAATTATAACTCCTATTACAAAATATTTGAAGTTTTTTGAAGTAATTAAATCTTTAAATCTTTTTAAAATTAATTTTTTCTTAGTAAAAACCTTTAACCTTTCTTTTGTATTGTTAAATATATCTATATTAAATAAAATATATAATGCTATAATTGGAAGGATAAATCCAACAGTATATCTTGTGAAGAATCCTAATACAAATATTGGAAAAGATAATAAAAAATATTTTGGATTTCTATCAATAGCTAAAATTGCAAAATAAATAGTCCATATTGAAAAAGCAACAGCTGGTATATCTAATGATCCATTTGCTGCCCATAATATATTCAATGAAAAACTAGAAAATAGAATGGCTCCAAAAAGACTCATTATTTCATTTAATTTTAGTCTTATTAAAAAATAAACTCCTATTGAGGCTATTGGGAAGAAAACTCCTGTTACAGTAAATATTGCAGTTTGATCTATAAATCCTGCTCTAAATATTAGTGAAGTTATAAAACAAATCACTGGAGAAAGATATAATGTTGATGATTTCCCAATATTGTATCCTGCAAAATGAAGAGAGTTTGTTAAATAAATAAAAACATCTGAACAATATATTCCTAAATTGTTATTGGCATTGATTAAGAAATAAACTAAAATTGAGCTAAAAATAGCTATAAAAAATACAAATAACAAATCAAGCTTATTTTTATTAACCCTCCAAAACATATTAAACTCCAAAAAAAGTATTATTTTAATTTATATTTACTTTATTTTTTAACTTATCTTAATCTATCTTTATTTATCTTTATTTATTTAATTTATTTTAATTATTTAAATTATTTAATTTATCTTAAAGTATATATCTATCATATATAATTCTTTATATAGGACTTATATTATATTATTATATAGTAATCTAATAATATAATCATATAATGAAGATATATTTATCTATAAAATATTTAATTAATAAGATTTATTTAAATAAGGATTATTTATTTATTACTACTATTATTATTAGCATTATTTTAGTGCTATTATTATTTATTGTACTAATTATTTTAATTGTCTAAAAAATCACTTAAATCTAATTTATCTAGTATTTTATCTAGTATATAATATAAATAAATTTATATAATAAATTCATATAAAAATTCATATATGATTTATGCTCGTGGGGAATTTCCTTGAAAAACTCAAAATTCCAATCTTTAATTAGTTTTGCTAAAACGAATGAATATAAACTCTCTTTTCTGTTTATATTACTTTTTTCTACTTCAATAACAGTATTGCTAATTTGGATTAATACTTCTCAAGATATTTTAGGTCATTCTTATAGGGATGTTTATTTTTACTTGATTGAGGCTCTTCGTTTTTCAGGTCATTCTATTGGTGGTTATGATTATGTTAACTACTTATCTCCTCTTATTCCTTTTTTAACTTCTTTGTTATTCAGACTCGGCTTTGTTAATGAAACAAGTATATTTACTGTAACTGGAATATTTTACATTTTAGGGGTTTTAGGGGTCTATTCTCTTTTAAAAATAAGATTTAAAAATCTCATGGCTGTATTTGGAGCTATTATTTATGCTGGTTTTTCAATAAACTTGATGTGGGTAGCTAATGGAACTATTGACGTTCCTAGTGTTTCTCTTACAATATTATCCATATACTTCTTCGTATTAGGTGTTGAGAAAAACCAAAAATACTTTTATTTAGCTTTCCCACTAGCTGTTTTAGGATTCTTTGCAAAATATACTGCAGGACTAGCTATTCCTTTAATGATATTATATTTAATTTCTAAACCTAATATAAGTTATAATATTAAAAAATATTCGAAAAATGGAATAATTGGAATACTTGCTGGTGTAATAATGGCTATTCCATTTTTAGCTCATTTCTATATTAACAAAATTCCTTTAGGTTTTGTAAATCAAGCTCAAGATATTGCATCAAAGACATCAACACTTCCTGATGTTAATAATAATCTTTTTTATTATTTTACTAATATTCCAAGATTCATTTATAATCCTAATCATATTTTATCTTATATTATAATTGTTATTATTATAATTGGTCTTTTAATAGGCCTTTATAAAGCTATTAATATATTAAAAAATAGGTATGATAATTCTAATAAATTTAATAATGGAAAAATTAAATTAATGGGCAAAAATACATCAAATATCTTAGTCTATGTATTATTAGCTATAAATATTATATTAATAGCTTTATCATTTTTAACAGCTAGTAAAATTTCATTTGTTTATAGTGAATTAATCTTATTTGTTTCTTTATTCACATTTTCATATATATCTAATAAAATTATCAATATTTATTCAAATAAAACTAAAAAATTCTTTAATTTTGATTTACTAATGTTTGCTTGGTTTTTATCATATATGATATTCTTCTCAGCTCATCTTGTTAAAGCAGATAGATATTTCACAACGTTGGCTCCAACTTTTGCTTTTATTGCAACATTGTCATTAAGTTTCATATTAAATTCATTAGACTCATTAGACTCATTAGGTTCGTTAGATTCATTAATTTCATTAAAATTATCAAAAGTAATGAAAGCTAAAAATATAGGTTTAATAAAAACTTTAATTCCAATAGTTATAATAATTCTATTTGTGATTTCTTCTTTTGCTTATTTAACAATAGATAAGCATGATTCTATTGTTGATAATGAAAAAGAAGTGGTTAATTGGTTGAAAGTTTATGACCCAAATTATGATAATAAAGTTATTTGGGCAGAAAGAGGTCCGATATTTACATGGTATCTACAGAAAGAAGTTTTATATGTAAAATGGCTAACTTCTCCTAATGAACTATCAACTATGATGTTAGCTAATAATACAACATATTTTATTTCAATTCATAAAAAAACAAATATAAATGGTTATTTACCAGTAAAAGAAATTGGGGAAGTAATTGTTTATAAAAAAACTTCTTGAATTAAATAACTAATAATTAATTGTTAATTAATTAATAATTAATTAATAATTAAAATGAACCAATTGCAAAAGATATAAATGCAATCATCATTCCTATTTTTACTAGTTTAGATGCTTTTTTGCAACTTTCAGGAGATTGATCTTTAAGAATAATATATGCTCCATATAAAAATGCGATTATAGCTATTGAAAGAACTATAAGATAATAAAAGTTAAATATTCCATTAAAATAGAGAATTGGACTTAGTATACTAGCTAAAACCATCAAAAATCCAGCTAAATATGATGATTTTTTTAATCCATATTTTATTGGAAAAGTTTTTGCTTTTTCTGATTTATCTCCTTCAATATCTTCCATATCTTTTGTAATTTCTCTTGCCATTGTCATCAAAAAGGCAAAAAATCCTAAATAGATAGATGTAATAATTATTCCATTGGACATTGTATATAGTCCAATTATAAACCCTCCAAAAATAAAACAAAGCCCTGTTAAAAGAGAAACAGCTAAATTTCCAATCAAAGCTATCTTTTTCAGTGTATGTCCGTAATAATACATCAACAGTGATGATAAAATTACAATAATACAAGGAATCCAGCTGTTTACAAGAGTACTAATAGTAAATCCTAATAAAATAGCTATTATAAATAGAAAATAAGCGTAATTTCTAGCAATCCTTAGAGATATTTTTCCAGAAGGTATTGGTCTGTTAGGTTTGTTGATAGCATCTATTTTATAATCGAAATAATCATTAATAACATTTCCTCCACCAGTAGCTAGAAAAACAGTTATTGCTCCTAAAATTATCGGGAGGTCATAGTTTTTACCTATTATTGCCATTAGTATAACAGCTATAACTGCCATTATAGCATTTCCAGGTCTGATTATTTCAAGATACGCATTCATTTAATTGCACTTTCCTATAATTATGTTTTCACATATATTCTTTTTATTTATTATTTATCAATTTTTTATCAATTTTTATCTATTTTTATATATCTTTATTTTTTATTTATTTTTATTTTTTATCTATTTTTATTTTTTATTTATTTTTATTTTTTTCTAATTTTTTTCTAAAGAATCTAATAGTTTTCCAAACTTTTGAGCTGTAGCTAACATAGAATAATTATTTACTTCACTATTACCTGTATATTTTAATGATTTGTTGGTGATAAAATTATTGTAAAGATCCATTAATCCTTTTTTGGTTTCATCCAATGTAGAAACGTGGTATCCAATGTTTGTTTTTTCAATAAGATCTTTCAATGATCCTTCTTTGTATCCTATTGATAATACTGGACGTTTTGCAGCTAAATATTCATATATTTTGCCTGGTAAAAATATTTTCTCTTTTTCATTATTCCAAGATATTAATAAAAGCCCTTGTGATTTTTTTTGTATTTTTAATACTTCATTGTGTGGTATTGATCCATGTATATTCACAAGTTCTTCAATTTTGTATTTTTTGGCTATTTTTTCAAGACCTACATTATCTCCATAAAAATCTAGCTCTAATATTTTTGGATCTATTTTTCCTTCATCAATCAGCTGTCTTATTCCACTAAATAAGAATGTTGGATCTCTTTTTCCACCATATAAAGAACCAGCATAAGTAAAATTAAGTTTTCCAGTATCTTCTGGAGTGTTATTTTCAGTGATGTCTTCAATATCAAAACCACTCATTATAGTACAAATTTTTTTATTTGGATGTATTTTTTGAAGAGTTTCTCCTGCTAAATCTGTAGTTGTGGTTAAAATATCTGCGTATTTGAATGTTTCAATTTCTAAATTCTTTTCAAAGTGATTTCTTATAAAAGTATGATTTACATAAGGATTCATATTCCAAAGATCTCTTAAATCTGCAATCCATTTTAGATTGTATTCTTGTGTAAGATTTTTAGCTATTATATGTGATGTTACTGGCCATGAAGAGCTAATTATGGTCTGAATATCATTAATTTCTATAGCTTCTTTTGAAACTTCTATAGCGGGCTCATACCAATATTTCATTCCATCAGGATATGCAAAAAACTCTCCTGCTATAGATATGGCTGTTGAAAATAATTTATTTTTAGTTTTAATGTTATTTTTATTATTTCTTTTATTATTTCTTGTATTCTTTTTTGTATTCTTTCTTGTGTTATTATCTATATTTTCACTTATGTTATTAGATATATCAGAGTTTTTGATAGGTTTCTTAGATTTATCATTATTTTTAAATTTATTCAACCATATATCTAACATATCTTCATAATCAGTTTCTATAATTTTGAAATTATAATCATAATTGTTGTAACAAGGTGTATTTTTCAATTTAGGAACTATCACAATAGGTTCCCATCCAAACTGAGGTAAATATTTAGCTAAACCTCTAAGCCGTTTAGATGCGATTTCATTTGTTTGATTAAAATAAAAAGCTATTAAAAGCACCTTTTTCATAATTACACCTATTAAATTTATTATTTTTATTTAAAATATTTTTATTTAAAATCTATTTTATAAATTTAACTAGTTATATATTTTTATGGCATTGAATATATTTAATTTATTAGATATATTTAATTTTATTAGATATATTTATGATATATAGATTTATTAGATATTTAATAATATATTTGATACTTTATAGATATAATTATTAATTGCAGTATGTGAAATACTCTCATCATAATTATTCTTCAAATAATCAGAAATAGTCTTGGGCTTCAAAATATCTTTAATCATATCAACCACCTAATTAAAATTATCTGAATTTTCAATCTTAGACCTACAGGTCATTATCATCACATAAAAAATATTATATTTAATAAAAAAATTGTAAAGGATAACTTGATTTTGTAAAGGTTTGGAGTGTTTAAATGTAAAGTTATTAATATTATAAATATAAAATATATTATTAAAATAATATAATATTCATGATAAAACAATTTAAAAATTAGGGGGGATTGTTAATTATGAGTGATAAAAGAATAAATGAAATATCTGAATTGAAAAAAAAATTAGAAGAACAGAACATTACACTAAACGAATGGGTTGTTTACAACATGAACGATAATTTGCTTAATATTAGAATAGAATTAATCAACATAAGAAAAATGTTAGAAGAAATACATCACACAGTACTGCTAAAAGACTAAACATATATTTTCTTTTATTTTTTCTAATTAGCTATATATAATAAAAATAATGGAATATCATCAGAATACATAATTACACTAATAGCAACACTTATTATTGCTGTAGATATAGGTAACAATTTAGCTACACTATTAATTATATTATTTGGAATATCAACCATTGGTAGTTTTAAATCAGTTATATCTTTTTCATTTTTAGATATTCTATCTTCAAAATTATTCTCTCTATTTTCAGAATTAGCTAATAATATTTTTAATGCTTCTTTTTGAGTTTTATTAAGATCATCTATATCTTCTATTAATTGATCTATTCTGACTTGTCTTTTTCCATTGATAATATTCTTTTTCTTTACAATAATTATAAAATTCATTAACTTTATCTTTTATTTCATTTTTGTAAGAAAGATTTTGAAAAGAAAAAAAAGTATGGATATTTTGATGGATATTTTAGTTATATAATATAAAAACAAAATTATAGAAAATATTAAACCATCTAATTTAAATGATATGAGATATAGATACTATAATGATTATTTAATACACAATATAAAATATTATTTGATATATAATATATAATATAAAATAATATTGGATATTTTTATATAATATTACTAACATTATTATATTACTAGTATTTTTAATATTTACTAATAATTCATTCAATAAAATTTTAAAATTACTTATTAATTTCAATTAAGATAAAAAAGGGTGTTCAATTTGAATAAAATAAAAATAGCTATTGTTGGTATGGGAAATTGTGCTAGTTCCCTTATTCAAGGAATTCATTATTATAAAGATAAAAATGAAAAAGATGCTATAGGTTTAATGCATTGGAAAATTGGAAATTATGAACCATCAGACATTGAAGTAGTAGCTGCTTTTGATATTGATAAGCGAAAAGTTGGAAAAACCATTGATGAAGCTATTTTTGCAAAACCTAACTGCACAACTATATTTCAAAAAGATATTCCTAAAACTGACGTCAAGGTATCTATGGGGAATCTTTTAGATGGTGTAGCTCCTCATATGAAAGATTTTGAAGATGATTATACATTTGTTCCTTCAAATGATGAACCTTCTGATATTATTCAGATATTAAAAGATTCTGGGGCTGAAATACTTTTAAACTATCTTCCAGTTGGTTCAGAAAAAGCAGCTAGATTCTATGCGCAATGTGCTTTAGATGCAGGAATTGCCTTTGTAAATTGTATGCCTGTTTTCATAGTTAGTGATGATGAATGGGAAGCTAAATTTAGAGAGAAAGGAATACCTGCTGTTGGTGATGATATAAAAGCTCAAATTGGAGCAACTATAACTCATAGAACATTAGCTAATCTCTTTAAAGAAAGGGGTGTAAAATTGGATCACACTTATCAAATTAACACTGGTGGGAACACTGATTTTATTAATATGCTCAGTAGGGAAAGGCTTGATTCAAAGAAAGAATCAAAAACTGAAGCTGTTCAATCTGTTCTTGATGAGAGAATGGATCCACATGATATACATATTGGTCCAAGTGATTATGTGCCTTGGCAAAAAGATAATAAGCTATGTTTCCTTAGAATGGAAGGAAAAACTTTTGGAGATGTTCCAATGAATATAGAATTAAGGCTTAGTGTAGAAGATTCTCCAAATTCAGCAGGTTGCGTTATTGATGCGATTAGATGTTGTAAATTAGCTATAGATAGGGGAATTGGAGGTAAACTTACTTCTATTTCATCTTACACAATGAAACATCCACCTGAACAATTCACTGATGATGATGCTTACAGAAAAGTCAATGAATTCATAGAAGGTAAATTAGAAAGATAATTTTAATTTATTTATTATTTCTTCTAATTTTTATTATTTTTTCTTTATTTATAACTTACTTTATTTTTATATTTTTATTCCACTTTTTTAGATTTTTATATCTAATAATTATATATTAATAATAATTTTATATTATTTTGAGTAATTATTTAGTATATTTATATTATAGTTAGTTATTTAGTAAGTATTTAGCATATTTAGTTGGTATATTTGATAATATGTTTAGTAGCATATTTTATTATATTGACAATTTTAATATATATCATTTTATAATTTTTGAAAAAAATTGATAAAAAAATAGATAAATATTATTAATACTTATGACAAAAATATAGGTGGATTATGAAAAATATGTATAGGTATGCATAAATATGATTAAATTAAGTTAAATTAGATTAAAATGATTATTTAAATATTATTATCCTGAATATTAGATCTATTATATTTGTATCGCAATTATTAATAGTATTAGGTTTGTATGGTAAAATCTGATTGAAGGAAGGTAAATATTATGAAAACTACAAAAATTACAGAAACGGCCCTTAGAGATGCCCACCAATCCCTTTTAGCTACGAGGATGAGAACAAGGGATATGGTTCCAATTGCAGAAGAAATAGATAAGGTTGGTTATTTCTCCATTGAAGCATGGGGGGGAGCTACTTTTGATACATGTATTCGTTACCTAAATGAAGACCCTTGGGAACGTCTTAGACAACTTAAAGAGAAGATTACAAATACTCCTATTCAGATGTTATTAAGAGGGCAGAATTTAGTAGGTTATAAACATTATCCTGATGATATTGTAGAAAAATTTGTTGAAAAAGCTTATTCTAATGGAGTAGATGTTTTTCGTGTATTCGATGCACTTAATGATGTAAGAAACATGGAAACTACAATTAAAACAGCTAAAAAACAAGGAGCGCATGTTCAAGGAACTATTAGTTACACTACTAGTCCAGTTCACTCACTGGATGATTTTATTAGTCTAGCAAAAGATTTAGAGGCTCTTGAATGTGATTCAATAGCTATAAAAGACATGGCAGGTCTTATAAATCCTAAAGACATTTATGAACTTGTAACTAGACTTAAAGAAGAAACTGATCTTCTTGTAAATTTACATTGTCATTGTACTAGTGGAATGACTCCAATAAGTTATTATGTAGCTTGTGAAGCAGGTGTTGACATTTTAGATACAGCTATTTCACCATTATCTTGGGGAACTTCACAACCTCCGACTGAAAGTATAGTTGCTGCTCTTCAAGGCACTGAGTACGATACAAAACTTGATCTCAAACGATTAAATAACATTAAAAAATATTTTGAAGGCATTAAAGAAAAATACAGTTCTTTACTTGATCCTATTGCTGAAACTATTGATACTGATGTTCTTATATATCAAATTCCTGGAGGAATGCTTTCTAACTTAGTTTCACAGTTAAAAGAACAAAATGCACTTGATAGATATCAAGATGTACTTGATGAAATGCCACGAGTAAGAAAAGATATGGGATATCCTCCTCTTGTTACTCCAACTAGTCAAATTGTTGGTATTCAAGCAGTTATGAATGTTCTTGGTGGGGAAAGATATAAATTAGTATCCAATGAAGTTAAAGAATATATGCGGGGAAATTATGGTAAATCTCCTGCTCCAGTTGATCCAAAAATATCTAAAAAGATTATAGGGGATGAAAAACCAATTACTCATCGCCCAGCTGATGACATTGAACCTCAATATGAAAAATTCAGAGAAAAAGGAGAAAAAGAAGGTTTAATCAAAAAAGAAGAAGATATTCTCACTTTAGCACTTTATCCTCAAATAGCTCCTAAATTTTTGAAAGGAGAGGCAGAAGAAGAAAAACTAGAACCTCCTAAAATACAAGCTATGGAAGAATCTGAAGTAGCTATACCAACAGAATATAGCGTTGAAGTAGATGGGGATGTGTTTGATGTTAGGATAATGCCAACCGGTTTTATGGAAATTGGTGAAGCGGATCCTAATACAATTTCTAGTCCTGTTGAAGGAGGCTTAACCTCAACAATGCAGGGAATGATTTTAAAGCTAAAAGTAAATGTTGGAGATAAAGTTAAAAAAGGGGATATTGTTACGGTTATTGAAGCAATGAAAATGGAAAATGATATCCAAGCAGAAAAAGATGGTGTTGTCAAAGAAATCTTTGTTGGTGAAGGAGACACTGTTAATGCTGGAGATACATTAATGATAATTAATTAGTTTCTATTTTTATTTTACTTTTTCCTTTATTTTTTAATTTACTTTATTTTTTACTTCATTTTTTAATTTTACTTTTATTTTTATTTTTCTTTTATTTTTATTCTCTTTATTTTTCAATATTACCCTAAATTTTTTCATAATATTGATATATTTTCAATTATTTACATTTTACTATTTCTTAATATAAAATTAAAGTTATATAAATATTATAATATATTAAATTGTAATATTATTGTAGTTGAAATTCTAATTGATTTATTTGACTTATTAATATTATGAAAATGAATTAAAAGAATATATAAAAAGAATAATTTAATATATAAAAAGGAATATACTTATATTATTATAAATTAAATATATATGTAATATCATTATTTATTAATTCTATATCAAGATATTTGTATTGTATTCAATATTGTTATTATTATCTGTTAGATATTATTGATATGCATGGATATTTTTAATATCTGTTGGAAATTAGTAATATTTATTGTAGAATTTATTGTAAATATTCAAAATGTTTATTGATGATTGAAAAATATTCCGATTTATAATTATTTAATACTAATTTGATAAATAATAATTTTTTATTAAAAGGTTTAGATGATTTATTTAAAACTGGAGGAGAGTTTTTGGCAAGAGAAGAACAAACACATGAAGTTAGAAGAGTAAGAACTCCAAGAAGAGGAGAAATGCCTGGAATTGTAGAACAAATTATGGGTCATGGAAAATTAAAAGTCAGATGTGCTGATGGTAATGTCAGAATGACAAGAATCCCTGGAAAAATGAAGAAAAGAATTTGGATTAGAGAAGGTGATGTGGTTCTTGTAAAACCTTGGGAATTCCAATCTGATGAAAAAGCTGATGTTATCTGGAGATACACTAGAACAGAATCTAACTGGCTAGAAAGAAAAGGTTACTTAAAAATGTAACTTTTTATCTCTAATTTTTATTTTGATTTAATATTATCTTTAAAATCAATTTTATATAATTATCATTTTATTTATATGTCATCTTATTTTATATATTATCTTGTTTTATGATATATCATAATTTATGATGCTATAATAACTTATATCTATTAATTATATATTAACATATTAATTACAATTTATATTATAATTTTTATTTTATGTTGAGATTCATATGGATCCTAAAATAGCTAAAGCTGACGAAAAGATTCAAAAGATTATTTCTGAAAAAAGAAGAAAAAGTGTTGAAGATAAAAGAGTAGGTAGTGAAATATTTGACAAGCAAACTCTTGAAACACTATATAAATTAGCTAATCAGGGATATATGGATGTTTTAAATGGTGCTATTAGTACTGGAAAAGAAGCTAACGTTTTAAAAGGCTTAAAATATAAAAATGGCAAAGAAAAATTTATTGCTGTTAAAATATATAGGATAGCTACTTCTGATTTTAAAAAAATGCAGTATTATATCCAAGGAGATCCTAGATTTAATATAAAATCTAATAATAAGCGACAACTTATTAATAATTGGGTTAATAAGGAATTTAGAAATCTTACTCGTGGATTTGATGCGGAAGTAAGTGTTCCGAAACCTATTGTTGCTTTAAATAATGTACTTTTATTAGAATTTATTGGTGATGACGAAGGAAATCCTGCACAAACAGTAAGGAACCAAAAACCAGAAGATGTAGATGATTTCTTAGATAAACTTCTTTTTGAAACAAAAAAATTTATCCATGATGCAAATTTGATTCATGGTGATCTTTCAACTTTTAATATTTTAAATAAAGATGAAAATCCTGTAATAATTGATGTTTCTCAATCTGTTGTAAGGGATCATCCAATAGCTAATGAATTATTAGTAAGAGATATTAAAAATATATTCAATGAATTTAAGAAATTAGGTGCATCAACATCTATAAAAGAAATTAAAGAAAAATTAGATCTTGGTAATGATTTGGATATTGATTAATTTTCATTGTTTAATCGATTAATATTTCTTTTCTTTTAATATTTTACTTAGTTTATATTATTCAGTTTAATTACTTAATTTAATTACTTATTTTAATTACTTAGTTTAAACTACTTATTTTATATTAATTAGTTTAACTTACTTATTTTATATTATTTAGTTTAATTATTTAGTTTAATTTATTTTATATATTAATCTATTTTACTTTAAATATTACTTTTCATTCACTCTCAGGTTTGATTTATATAATATGTTTTGTTAATAATAGATTAGTTGTGTAAATTGGTAAATTTAATAAAATTAAATTCAAATAAAATAAATTAATTAAATCAAGATTAGATAAGATTAAATATGAGTATTTAATAATATAAATAAATATAAATTAAAACAAACTGATTATTTTATTTATAATTTCTAATAGAGGTGAAAATTTGCCAACAACAGATTATCTTAAAATTCCAAGAGATAGGATTGGAGTTTTAATTGGAACAAATGGAGAAACTAAAGAAAAAATTGAAAAAATAACTAAAACTCAATTAGATATTGATGGTGAGGAAGGAACTGTAGCTATTTCTCCAACTGAAGAAATGGATGATCCATTGGGTGTTTGGAAAACTAATCACATTGTTAAAGCAGTTAGTAGAGGTTTTAACCCAGATATGGCTCTTAAATTAAATGAAGATGATGTTTATTTAGAAATAATAAAGTTAACTCTATATGTAGGTAAATCTAAAAAGGCATTAGCTAGGCAGAAAGGTAGAATAATAGGGAAAGATGGAAAAACTAGGGAATTAATAATTAATATGGCTGAAGTAGATATGGCTGTATATGGAAAGACCGTATCATTCATTGGAGATCTTGAAAATGTAATGGTGGCTAAAGAAGCTGTAGAAATGATTTTAAATGGTTCAAGACATAAATCAGTTTATAGTTTTTTAGAAGCTAAACAGAATGATAGGAAAATGAAAGAATTCAAGTCTGTGGTTGGAATTGAGGATGACAAAATCGAATTCCGGGATGACTTGGATGATTAGTTCTTTAGAACTATAATAATTTTTCCTAAATTTCAATTAATATAGATGTTTTCAGTTGATTTTAAATGATTTTTAATTTATTTTCTAAATATTTTATTAATTAAATATCTTTAATTAAATATATTTGTGTAAATATCTTTAATTATTTTATCAATTGATAATAATTAATATAATCAATACAATCAATTTTTAATTACTTTTAATTAAATTATAATTGATTTAAGTTATTTCTAGTTAATTTCTAGTTAATTTATCGAGGTTATTAATTTATAATTAATTTATAATTTTTAATTTAAAATTAATTTTAAAATTAAATATGTCAATAAATTTTTAACTTCAATTTTTCAATCCTAATTTTAGTTTTATATTTAATTATCTAATAAACTTAATTATCTAATGGAAATAATATATTTAATCGCTACAAAACATTATATATTAGGTGTGCCATATACATAACATGTTTGAAATATAACATGATTTAAGGATATAGTTTTCATAAACAGTAATTTTTTGTAACAATTAATATATTATTTATACTAATTATGATTATTTTATAATTATTTTAAATATTAAATATACTCTAGATTTCAAACATATGGCATGTATAAAATATAATATTATAGTATTTTATTAAATTTAGATAGCTTTTCTATTTGAAAATATTAAAATTAAAATAATTATAAAATATTTGACATTGAAAAATATTTAAAATATTATTAATTCACATTAATCTTTATAAGGAGGTTTAATTTGTCTCAAGAAGCATCAGAACTCTTTGATAATTTTCAAGAATTGACGCCTTCAGAGTTCTTTAGAAAAAATAAGCAAATGTTAGGATTCACTGGAAAAATAAGGTCCTTAACAATTGTTTTCCACGAACTAATTACTAATAGTTTTGACGCTGCTGAAGAAGCAGGAATTCTTCCAGAAATTGAAATTGATCTTAAAAGAATGGATAAAGATCATTATGTTCTTAGACATTCTGACAATGGGCCGGGGATACCTGAAAAATATATAATGAAGGTTTACTGTACTATGTTTGCAGGTTCTAAGTTTAGAAATATTCAATCTAGAGGTCAGCAAGGTTTAGGGTGTAGTGGTTGTGTACTACTTTCTCAAATGACTACTGGGGAGCCTGCAAGAGTAAAATCTGCATGGGAAGAGGATGGTCAGATTAAAGGTGTTGACCTTGAGTTTAAAATGGATGTTAAGAAGAATAAAGGTATGCTTTTACATCGTAAGAAATATGAACCTGAGCATACGGGTGTTTGTATTGAACTTGAATTTAAAGAAGTTTCTTATTCTTTAGCTGAACAAGGAGCTTTTGAATATATTAGGAGAACTATGATTGGCAATCCTCATGCAAAAATAACATTTAGGGATCCAACTGGTCATAAATATATATTTAATAGAGCTGCGGATATAGTTCCAGTACTTCCTAAAGAAGTTTTACCTCATCCAAGAGGAGTAACTGCTGATGATTTAATTTTCATGGCAAAACATACTGATAAAAGGAGATTTAGAAGTTTACTTACTAGTTCACTTTCAAGAATGTCAAATAAAAGAGTAGCTGAAATAGAAGAATTAACTGGAATCGATTTGAACAAAGCTCCAAAAAACATGAAATGGGAGGAAGCTGAAGAAATTGTCGATACATTTAGCAAAATGGATTTTATGGCACCTCCAACCTCTGGACTTATTCCTATTGGGGATCAACAAATTGAAGATGGGATGAAAGAGATTCTTAAACCTGAATTTATTGCAGCTACAACAAGAAAGCCTGTTACATACCGAGGAGGAGTAGCTTTCATCATTGAAGCTGGACTTGCTTATGGTGGGGATTGTGGGCGTTTGGTTAATGATCAAAGAAAATCTGAGATTATGAGGTTTGCAAATAGGGTGCCACTGTCATTTGATCAAGGTAGTTGTGCTATTACAGAAGCTTTAAAAAGTATTGATTGGAAACGTTATGGTTTACGGGATTTGGACAATGTACCTCTTACAATATTTGTAAATATGATTTCTACTCAAGTTCCTTATCTTTCTACTGGTAAACAAAGTATAGCTCCTGAACCAGAAATTTTACATGAAGTAAGGCAAGCTACTATGAAACTAGCTAGAAAACTTCAAAAACATTTAAGGGCGAAAAAAGCTGCTAAAGAAGAAGCTATGCGGTCTAAAATATTTGAAGATTATGTGCCAGTTATTATTAAAGAATCTGCAAAATTGGCAGAGACCGATGTTCCGGAATACCAAGAAATTTTAGCCAAAGTCACTAGACGATCTCTTGCTGAATTATTGGGAGAAAATCCAGATGAAGCTGAAGAAGAAGTTGAAAAAGAATTTGAAAATAATGTTGATGAAAATTTAGATGAAGTTGAGGAAGATTTAGACAAATCTGTTAAGAAAAGTTCTAAAAATAATGATACTCAACAAACTTTTGAAGATATGGGATAAGGGGTGTTTATTTTATGGCTAAAACACAAAAAAGTAATAATTTATCACGAAAAGAAATTACATATAATAAACTTAAAGGATTAGGTGAAGAAATTATTGAAGATGTTACAGAAAAGAAAATTCCTACTTTAAAAGTTCCATCTCGTGGTACTTCTAATATTGTTTATGATGATGCTAAACGTTACTTTGTTTTAGGAGATAGGTATGGTAAAAGATCTCTTGGTAATGTGAAACAAATTAAGAAGATTGGACAAATGGTTCATGTAGCTAATTTTTGTAAAGATCTTGTTCAAAGAGAAAAAACAGCTACTTTAAGGGAGATGTATTATGTTAGTGAAGGTTGGGATATTGGTTTTGATAACCAACAAGAATCTAACATTGTTGGGGAAGATATTGAAGTAACTTTGGGAATGAGTCGTGAAGATTTGGGATTAATGCCTGAAGAAGATGGAGCATCTGTTTATGGAGATATTATCTTTCAAGAAGGAGATATTGAAATAAATGCCTTAAAATCAGGGAAATCAGGATATACTATTTCTCCTACCATTGATGAAGTAGAATTCCTTGATCATAATGTTGAAAGAGTTATTGCAGTAGAGACTATGGGTATGTTTCACAGAATGGTTCAAGAAGAAGCTTATAAAAAGTTCAATACATTGATTGTAGGTCTTAAAGGACAAGCTGCAAGAGCTACAAGAAGATTCCTAAAAAGAGTTAATGAAGAGTTAGATCTTCCAGTTTATATTTGTAATGATGGGGACCCTTGGGGTTTTCACATAGCTATGGTTATTATTTCTGGAAGTGCTAAACTTGCTCATGTTAATCATGATTTAGCTACTCCAAATGCTAAATTTTTAGGAGTTACAGCTAGTGATATTGTTAATTATGAACTTCCTACAGATCCATTAAAAGATATTGATGTTTTAAGGTTAAAAGAGTTAGCTAATGACCCTAGATATAAAGATCCTGCATGGCAAACTGAAATTAAAAAAATGCTTAAAATCGGTAAAAAAGCAGAACAACAATCTTTTTCTAAATATGGTCTTGAATATGTAGTAGATACATACTTTCCAGAAAAATTAGAAATATTAGGTTAATTTATTTAACTAAATTATTATATTTTTTTTAAATATTTTGAGGACGACTCATAAAAATTTCTTTCTTTTTTTCTTTTTTTTAGGGTTTAGGGTTTTATATTTAGTTATTTTTATTTATTTCTTTGTATATTCTTTTTAAGTTGTGTGAAATTCCTAGTAATTTGGTTTCAGTTTGTGTTC
>NZ_JAHLZE010000027.1 GCF_020148105.1 Methanobrevibacter sp. TMH8 | reverse complement strand
TGTATATAAATAAAGAAAACTACTATAAAAATATTATTTCAATTAATTTAATATCAATTATTGTATATAAATAAAGAAAACTACTATAAAAATATTATTTCAATTAATTTAATATCAATTATTGTATATAAATAAAGAAAATAAAAATTTAGATTATTTATTAAATTATAAAGCATAAATGAACGAATAATAAAAAAAGAATAAAAATAAAAAAAAAGACAAAAAAAACTAAAAAACAATTTAATAAGTGAAATAAAAAATATGAAATTAAAATAATTATATTCTAAAAAATAATAAAAAATTAATATTTAATAAAATATAATTAAATAGCTTACATATAACCTTTTAAAAGCCTATAGAAGCTGATTTTCCATCTCCTTTTAATGTGTATGTGTTTGTATTCCAGTTTGTAATTTTTCCTAAGCTATTTGCCGAATGAGTAGTATCAGCTACTATCCAAGTGTCTCCAATTAATACTTGTACAAATACATGACCAATTCTTCCACTTACTGTAAATGTACAGTCAGCATGAACATATCTTGATGCTAATCCAGCTGATCTAAGTAATGCAATTAATAGATGTGACTGATCAACACAGTTTCCACTTTTAGAACTAAGAGTTTTTACAGCTCCTTTTTTAGTGTTTGTATAATATGTATAATCGATATTATTTTTCACATAATTGAAAATTGCTGTAGCTTTTTCTAAATCTGAATTACAGTTTTTAGTTAAACTTGCTGCTAAATTTTTGATTGTATTATCATTTACTTGACAGTTAGTAGTTGCTTTTAAATATTTTAATAATTCAGATGCACTTAACGTATTTTTCTCGTTTAAAGGACCATTAAGATCAATACCACCATTAGATCCTCCATTTAAAGTGCTTGGATTATTTGTATTTATAGCTAATGTACTTGGAAGAACACCATTTATATTTACGTAATTTAATACTTTTGAAAGTTCATATACTAAAGATTGGAATTGAATATTTCCGAAATCTGAACTTGCATAATTTGGAGCTCTTTTATTTGTAGTAATATAACTTGAAACTCTTTTTGCGATATCTACATAATCAGCTTTTGATAAAGTTTTAGAAATTTTTGCTCCACTTGGAGTTGCAGCAGCACTAACAGAGATTGGTTTTACTCCGCTTGTACTTCCAGCAGCTATATTTTTAATTGCAGTAGATAAAAGATACAAGAAGTTTGGCATTGAGTATTGAGTAGTGCCTATTGTTACAAAGTTAGGTAATACACCGTTTGCTTCAACATATGCTTTTACTCTAGAAGCTGCATCTATAATACTATCTAAACTTAATGCTCCAGAACTATCTGTTGAATTACTTGCAAAATTATATACATCAACTTTTGATATTAATTGATTAACTAAATCAGTAGTTACTGATACATTTTCATTTATGTAAGTTTCAAAGAGAATTGTTGGAATTCCTGCATTTACAAGAGGTTGTGTTAGATATGAAGGACTAGTTTGTGAATTTGGATAATAATATGTAAGTGCTGGAATTTGATTTATTAGATTTTCTGCAATTATTTTGGATATAGTATGATTTAATGGAGCAAAGATAAATTGTGTTTCTTCATAACTTCCTCCATCTAATCCTCGATTAGAATGCATATCAATTACTAAATTATAATCATTATTTATTATATGTGGTAAGACATAGCTTTGAGCAAGCAATTGTCCATTCATTCTTCCTTCAGTATAATCACTAGGATTTTTTGTAACAGTTATTTTATATATATAATAACAATATTTTAAAGAATTTTTCTTACTATTCATTAATTCATATAATACATTATGTACCTGTGATTCAAGAGGATGTTGTCCAATAACATAAGCTATCTTTATTTTAGAATTAGGATTACCAAATACTCCTATTAATTCAACTTTTCCTTTATCATTAGAACCTAAAAGAGTTGTTTTTATAGTTGCAGTTTGATTAGTATTTTCATTATTCCCAGAATATACAGGTAAATATTTGTTTATTGAATTAGATTTTGCTATTTTAATTGTTAAAGATTTAGGAATAGCTTTTTTAGTGTTTATATAATCACCAACACACACTAATCCATAAATAGCTGTTTGATATTGAATATTTCCTACTCCATATTTTGCAGCTAAATAATTAGGAGCTCTATTATTAGAATTAATATAGTTAACAAATCTTTTTGCCATATCATTATACTGTGCTTTAGTAAATATTTTACTTATTGAAGAACCACTTGCACTAGATGGACTTTTAACACCAGATTTAACAGTAATAGCTCCAGATGACCCAGCAAGTTTAGTGTTTATAGCTTTTGATAATAAATATAAAAATTCAGGAATAGAATATTTTTTCCCAGAAATAGTTACATAATTAGGTAATTTTTTATTTTTATTTACATAGCTTTTAAGACTTGTAGATGCTGCCCAAATAAGACTTTGAGAAATAGTAACTTTTCCACTACTAGTACCACTACTAGTTCCACTACTAGGATTATTAGTAGTTGGATTTTTAGCTTTACCTCTTTCAAACTTTGGAAGATTCTTATTTAAAGTTTGAGATTTTGCAATTTTAATAGCAACATTAGATGCTAATGCTCCTTTATGTGTTGCTGAATAATAGAGTATTTTGTTAAAAGTATATATAACTGTTTGATATTGCATTTTTCCAAGTCTTGTATTAATATAATTAGGAATTTTGTTATATTTTTTAACATAGTTAATCAATATTTTTGCATAACTATAATACTGTGCTTTTGTAAGTTTTCCTTTTAGATTTACCCCATTAGGACTTGATGGATTTTTTATATTGTATCTTATAGCAATTTGAGTTGTTTTCTTATTATATTTGTAATATATTGTTCCACTAAGTAGATATAAATATTCTTGCATAGAAAAATCAAATCCAGCTATAGTTACATAGTTGGGCAATTTTTTATACTTTTTTACATAATTATTAACAGTTTTAGAAGCCGCCAGTATCTGATTTTGAGTTAACTTTTCTGGTTCTCCAGCAGCTTGATATTTAGTGTTTGTTTTTGTAGTATTAGCTTTATTATTCTTATTATCATTAGAATTTTTAACAGTACTTTCACTATTATTTCTACTTATATCTTTATTTATAGCACTATTATCATTGTTAGTAATATTAGTGCTAGAATTCGTGTCAAGTGCATAACTTGCACTTAAACTAATAAAAAAAATGAATAAAATGGCAAATATCATTGCCTTTTTACATAATCTAATTTTTCCACCCCTCGCCTCATAAAATATTAATTAATTAAAAGTTATATTCTATAATTACATTAAATAATTAATTATATGATTATATTTTATATTATAATTATAATAATAAATAATTAAACTATAATTAATAGAATATAAATATATGCAACTTAATTTAATATTATATTAACATATAATAAAAAATTCGTTTTTATGATTATAATCTATTACCAATCACTTATAAATCTTTCTAAAGTAATTTAGGGATAAATTTAAGGTTTTTTATTCATGGTTTATTTTTTTCTTAAATGTTATATATTATATGAACCTTTAAAATATTTATTATAATATTTGTATTTAAACTAAAAATATAATATTTTGAATTGATTTTCTTTTTAAATGTATAAATTTATATTAATTTAAATCATTTTGATTTAATATTTCTATAATAGTTACAATATAATCCAAATCAACAGAATAATATTTTTATAAGAATTTATCTAGTTCTATATTTTAAAATTATTTTTCATCAAAAATGTGCTAAAAATATTAATTCTTTTAAAAATCATTCTTATTTTATTCATGGAAAATAATCTAAATCAATGAAATAGAATAGTTTATATACTTGAAACCTATATTATTATACATAATAAAAATCCATGTATATTTCAATATCATGGGGATTTTCTATGACACATTTGACACTAGAAGAATATAGGGAAATGGTAGATAGAATAATGGATATTAAAAATACTACTGGTGAAATGCCAGAATTCGCTCAAATAAGCGATATAAAGATCCCACGCCAAGATTATTGCAATATGATCGAACGTGTAAATAAGTTTATTTTAGAAATGGGTAGAAATCCAAGATCAATTGAAATTGAATAAAAATTAAAAAGAAAAGTTTTACTTCAATTTTTAATTTAAAAAAATAAAATAAACAAAAAAATAACAAAAGATATCTATTATCAATTGACCATAAAATAATAACAGAAGAAATCTGTATAAAAAGTTTAACTATTTTTATTAGTAGAATGTTTTATCAATCTATAAAAAATGAAACATTTCAATTAATTATTATTAATTATTTTAAAAAAGCTTTATAAATCTACTTTTATAACTAAAATTTATTTTATTAATTAGTAATAATATATCAATTATAATTAAAATCTATTTTATTAATATAACTAATAATATATTAATATAACTAATATCATAATTATTAATATTATATCAAATTTATAATTAAAATCTATTTTTAAATTAATAATTTATAAATCATTTTTATAATTAATATTTTTAAAATTAATTTCATTTATTTTACTAGATTTATTAGAATTATCATCAATAGGAATAAAATAAGAATTTATTATATTTATAAAAGACTTAACTTCTTTTTTATCAGATTTTAAAAGATTTTTTATAACAAAATAATTTTCTTTTTTATAAATACTATGTAAAGGTTCTG
This sequence comes from Methanobrevibacter sp. TMH8, assembly GCF_020148105.1. Lineage (NCBI taxonomy): Archaea > Methanobacteriati > Methanobacteriota > Methanobacteria > Methanobacteriales > Methanobacteriaceae > Methanobrevibacter > Methanobrevibacter sp. TMH8. The sequence goes on along the minus strand of NZ_JAHLZE010000027.1, from coordinate 46,998 downwards.
AATTATTTAATAATTCTTTTTTATTATTTTTATTATTATTTTTATTTTTATCATTAAAATTATCATTAAAATTATTTTTAGAATTATTTTTAGAATTATTTTTAGTATTATTAGAATTATTAGAATTATAATTAAATTTATGATAAGGAACAATTCCTTCTACATCAATTTTAGAACTTATAAATTCATTTAAAGTGATAAACATGTAATCAATGAATTTAGAACTAACATAAGGAGAATCACATGGTAAAACTAATGCATAGTTAGAAGATATTGTTTTAAGACCTGTCATTATACCTGATAAAGGTCCTTTATTTTTAATTTCATCTTCTACTAATTTTATATTAAAATCAAAAAAATTATTATTATTATTATTATTATTATTATTATGATTATTTTGAGTATCTTGATTATTAATATAATCAGTAATTAAAGATTTATATTTAGCTATCCTAGTTTCATCATTTAAAACTAATATAACTTCATCTATTTTAGAATTTAAAGCTTCAAGCAAATAAATAATCATGGGTTTTTCATCAATTTTCATTGATCCTTTATCTTCACCCATTCTTCTACTCATACCTCCACATAAAATAATAGCAGAGCGAATATTTTTATTTTTCATTTTAATATAACAGTAATTATTTAATATATGTATAAATTTAAAAATTATTAATAAAAAAATTAATAGATAAAATTTAATTAATTATATAAAAAAAGCTAATTATTCCAAAGTTGGATAATTAGGACTTTCATTAGTAATCATAAGGTCATGAGGATGACTTTCTTTAATACCACTAGAAGTAATTCTAACAAATTTAGCTACTTTCTTCATGGTTTCAATGTTTTTAGCACCACAATAACCCATAGATGCTTTAAGACCACCAACAAGTTGGAAAACTACTTCATCAACAGTTCCTTTATATGGAACAGCACCTTCTACTCCTTCTGGAACAAGTTTTGAATGTTTCATATGACCTTTAATCTCTTGGAAGTATCTATCAGCACCACCACCAAAACCACCAGTCATAGCACCCATTGAACCCATTCCACGATATTGTTTATATTTTCTTCCATTCATAACAACAACATCTCCAGGAGATTCATAGGTACCTGCAAGTAAATTTCCAAGCATTACAAGATCTGCTCCAGCTCCCATAGCTTTAGCTATATCTCCAGAATAACGAAGCCCACCATCAGCAATTACCGGAACATCATACTCACTAGCTACATCAGCTACATTAGAAATAGCTGATAATTGAGGAACACCAACTCCCGCAATGATTCTTGTAGTACACATCGAACCTGGACCAATACCAACTTTCAATCCATCAACACCTTGAGCAATCAAATCTTCAGCAGCTTCGGCAGTAGCTATGTTACCCATGATAAGATCAGCATCAATATTATCTTTTATAGTTTCAGCGAATTTGACAACATTCATATTATGAGCATGCGCACAATCAACTGCAAGAATATCTGCTCCAGCTTGATCAAGAGCCATTGCTCGTTCTAAATCAAAAGGACCAGTAGCAGCAGCTACTAAAAATCTTCCTTTTTTATCTCTTGCAGCTGTAGGATATTTTTTATGATTTAAAATGTCTCTAATAGTAACAATTCCAGCTAATTTACCATCCCTAATAACTGGAAGTCTTTCAACTTTATTCTCATAAGCTAAATCAAGTGCTTCTGAAGGAGTAATTGGTTCTTCAATAGTTACTACATCAGGAGTCATTATATCTTCAACTTTTTTATCAGTATCAATATTTAAAAAAGGTTTAATATCTCTTTTACTGATAATTCCAACTAATTTTTCATTTTCAATTACAGGAAGCCCACTAACTGCTTCTTCATCCATAATATGTTTAACAGTTGCTATAGAAGAATTAGGAGTAATAGTAACAACATCTTTTATAGTTAAATCACCAGACATTTTGACTTTTTTAACTTCCTTAACTTGTTGTTCTAAAGTCATATTCCTATGGATAACTCCAACTCCACCTTCTTGAGCTAAAGCTATTGCCATGTCTGATTCTGTTACAGTATCCATAGCTGAACTTATAATCGGAATGTTCAATTTGAAATTTTTTGATACTCTAGCTGTTGTATCGACATCTTTTGCTTCTACATATGATGCATTAGGTACAAGTAAAAAATCATCATATGTAAATCCAAGTTCAGCTTCTTTTAATTTTTTTGAATACACTTACTTCACCTTTCCATTAATTAAAAATAAAATTTATCATAATAAAAACTTTAATTTAGAGTATCTAAATACCCATATCATACTTACTGCATATTAATCTATATAATTTGTATATTAATGCATAATGTAAATTAACTAATCAAATGAATTAACTAATTCTTTTAATTCAGCTACTGCAGAACTATGAATTTTTCCATTATTTCTATCTCCACCAGTACAAGCAGCACCTCTAACACCGACAACATCACAACCAATATCATAAAGAGGTTTTAATTGTTCCTTTTTAACAGAACCTGCTAATGCTGATTTTAATCCATAACTATGAGTTTCTCCTACAAATTTCTTTAAATCATCAATATCAAGATAATCAAATAATGTTTTTCCATCTTTAACAGCTGTATCTAACATAGCTAAGTCACTGCCAGATTCTTTAGCTATTTTTGGAATGTCCCATGGACTAACTGCTCCAACTCTGTGAGCATCTGCATAACCAGATGCTACAACAATAGATTCAGGATTCTCATTTTTAACAGTTTTTACAACATTAGCCATAACTTCTAATGCTTCATCATAATTAGATGTCCCAAATAATCCTACTTTAATATAATCTGCACCAGAAACTAATGCACCCATAGCTGCAAGAGAAACTGTTCCTGGTTTATAAGGAACATCTCCAAGAGTTGCACTGACCAACATATCGTCAGGAGTTAAATCCCTAATTTCTCGAATTACCCAAGGAAAATTAGCACCAAGAGAACCCTCTTTTGGATTTTTAACATCCACTATATCAGCACCACCTTTAATAGATTCTAGTGCTTCTTCATTATTTATTGGACTGATTAATAAAAGCAATACATTTCCTCCACATTATTAATGAACAATATTTATAAATATAATTTAATAAAATTTAATAAAATCTAAAAAAATATAATATAATCTAATATAATCCAATATAATTTGAATTATGAATTATAATATAATATCAAATATTATATAATTTGAGTTAGTTTAATTATTGTATCAATTATATAAAAACTTTTAGATTTATTTAATCGTGAAAATTTTTAAACAAAAATTTTTAAACAAAAATAATTTAAACAATATAATAATTAAATATTAAAAAATTAAATATTAAAGGACAAAAATTGTATATCATTTAATGAATACCATAAGAAATTATCTTCATTAGTTTTTATTTCAATAAATCCAGTTTTTGTATTAATATTAATATAATTTATAGGACTATCAACAGTTAAGAGCTCAAATTTATCTGAAGTCAAAGTCTGTCCAACTTTAAAAGTTAATGATTCTTTTGAGTTCTTTGTATGAATTATTAAAGTATTTACCTTCATTTTTCAATCTTCCTTTCTTTATTTTTCTACAATATTATGAGATAATTATTAAGATATCTTATATATATTATAATATGAATATTTAATTGTTTTCATATATTTTTAAAGATTAATTTATTATCAATTTTAAAGATTTATTATTAAAAAATTAAAAAATAATTTAAAAAAATTAAATTAAAAAATAAATTGAAAAACTAGATTAAAAAGCTAGATTAAAAATTTAAATTAAAAATATATATTAAAAGGTAAAATTAAAAAATTAATATGTAACTCAATAAGGAGAACCTTTCTTCTTAATATTATCTCTGAATTTTCCATGTTCATTTGGATAGAATCCTTTTTTTTGAGAATCTTTTCGTATTTCTTCAATAGCTTCATTGGTTTGAATAGCTACTGGACAATTTTCTGTACAAAGACCACATAAAGTGCATTTATAAAGACCTGAATTAAAACTTGTCTCAGAATCTTCAATAAATTTACTCATAGCTACTCCTCTACCACCTAAATAATTATTAAAGCCAAATTCATTACCAATAACATTGTAAACTGGGCAAGTAACTATACAACTTCCACAACCAATACAAAGAAGACATTCGTGGATTGAATCAATAGCTTGAGACCTTCCATTGTCAAGAATAACTACAAATACTTTTTCTGCACCATACATATTTTTAAGAAGTTTTTTCTCAATATCTGCTGTTTTAGAAGGACCTGAAACAACATTTATATAAGAAGTGGTTTTGCTACCTGTTGCATAAATTGTTTCAAGCTTAGCTATAGAAATAGCATCTTCAATAGTTTTAACAAGTTTATCCATTCCAATTACAACTATATGAGTTTTCATCAATGATACCAAAGATATATTTCCCTCATTATGAACAAAGACAAGAGATCCATCTTCACTAGCTACTGCATTAGCTCCACTAATACCTATATCAGCTTTAGCTATTTTATTTAAAACATCTTCCCTAACAGTTTCCATAATAGCTTTTGGTTCAGAAGGAATATCTTTATCCATAGCTTTATTGACAATATCTGAAATTTGTTGAACATTTAAATGTGATGCAGGCCCAGTAGGATGGGTTGGTTTATTATCTTTTCCTTTAAGTTGTAATATTCTATCTCCCAAATCAGTTTCAACAACATCCATACCTTTAGATTTTAAATATTTAGAAATAGCTATTTCACCAAGAGTATTTGATTTAGATTTAGCTATTACAGTTTGATTATTATCTTTTGAATCATTTTGTGAATTAGAATTGGAATTCAAATTGGAATTTGAATTAGAATCAACATTAGAAGTAACATTGGAATCGGCATTGGAACCAAAGTCAAAGCTACCTACATCATTTATAATATTATAAATAATATCTCTAGCTTCTTTATCATCTTTTGCAAAAGCAAAATCAATGTCATTTTTCTTAAAAGATTTTTTAGCTATTTCAAGAAGCTCTTTATTATTATCTATAGCATCTTTTCTAATGTTAATTACTCTATCTTGAAGTTTTTTAGTTTTAGGATCATCTAAAATAGATTTTCTTTTATCAAAGACTGTTTTAAATGAATTTCTCATAGCTACTAATTCTTTTTCATTCATTTAAAAACTCTCCAATTTTTTGTTTTTCTTATTAGAATCTTCTTTTTGAATATGATTTAAAACAAATTCAGACAAATCTAAAACTTCCAAAGACGAATTTTCATCAAGATTAAGTTTACAAAAAGGACATGAAGTTACTAAAACATCACACCCTGTATTTTCAGCTTCTTTACCTCTTTCTGTAGCTATTGATTTAGCTATCTCAGGGAAAGCAGATTTTACCCCACCTCCAGAACCACAGCATTTAGAGTTTTCTCGAATATTTTCCATCTCTTTTAAATGAGAAAAATGCTTTATAACTTCCCTAGGAGCATCAAATTCACCACTATGACGTCCTAAATGACAAGGATCATGATAAGTCACAATCTCATCAGAATTATTATTATTATTATTATTATTATTATTAGTGTTAGTGTTATTATTGTTATTATTAGAGTTATTAGAGTTATTAGTGTTAGTATTATCTATATTATTGTTATATTCATAGCGGTTTTCTTTAATTAGTTCCAAAAGTAATTGTGAAATATGAATAACATCTAATTGAACACCCAATAACTCATTATAGTCATTCTTTAATGTATTATAGCATCCAGCACATGAAACTATAATTGTTTCATCTTTAAATTTATCTAAATTTTTTTTCATTTGTTCTTTTGCATCATCTTCAAATCCGGTTCTAAGAAGAACAGAACCACAACATTCCTCATTATCGAGTGTTTTAAAATCAACCTTTGCTAATTTTAAAAGTTTTTCTGTAGAAATTGAAATTGAATTTAGTCTTTCACGGGCTGTGCATCCTCTGAAATATAACATTATATTATCACCATAGTTTAAACATAAAAATTAATGATAAAAATCAAAATAATATAAAAATAATTAAAAAAACTCTACTAAAATTAAAATAGTAAAATATAGAAAATACAGAACTTTTATATTAATTAGATATATCATTTTTATAATTAATAAATTTTTCTAATACTAATATATTTGATTTAATAAATAATAATTGATAAAAATAAAAAAGATAAAATAAATAAAAAAATATCTATGATTTAATAAACTAATAATAAATAAACTAATAATTGATAAAAATAAAAAATATAAAAGAAAATAAAAAGAAAAATAATCATATAAAATATATTAAAATAAACTATATTAAAATAAATTTTATATTTAATCTTCTTTTTCTTCTAATTCTAATTCATAGTTAAGTTCTTTATCCATAGATATCTTTCTTACTAATTCAGTAATATCTTGATCTATTTTTTCAATCTTTAAATATACCCTAAATATTAAATAGTAAGAACCAATAATAGCGAATATTAGTACTAAATCCAAACCTCTTCCAATACCAATTAAATGAGCTAAAATATTACTTGATTCAGGAACAATAGTAAATATAGCTAAAATAACCCATAATATTACCCATAAAATAAATGTTTGAATTGAAGTTTTTTTCTTATGATATCTATCAAATATTAATAAAATAGCCACAATAGCTATGATAATCACTAATACTTGATATAACATTAAATCTCCAAAAATTATAACACCTTCTAATTTTAATCTTTATCTAAATAAATCAATTATCATTTTAAATAAAATTTTAAGACCAACAACAGCATTTGTTCCTTTAGCTTGAGTTTCAGGAGTATAAATAGTAGTAATAGTGACTTCATCAAGCTTGAGATGATTTCTTCGAATTTCTCTTATAAATTCAGAAGAGACACCATATCCTCTTGAGAGGATACTAATTTTAGGAATAACTTCAGCAGTAAAAGCTCGAAGTCCAGATTGTGAATCTTTAACTTTAGTTCTATAAAATATGTGTGTCATGACATTCATAACTGTATTTGCAAAGTTTTTAGAAGCAGGCATATCTTCAAAAGGTCTTGAACCAATAACTACATCAGCTTTACCTTCTTTAAGAGGTTTACAAACTTTAGCTATATCTTCAATAGCATGTTGACCATCGGCATCAAAGGTAACTACATATTTAGCACCATGATTAATAGCTCCAGACATCCCAGTTTTTAAAGCTGCTCCTAATCCCCTATTAATAACATGCTCATAAATGAATATGTTATGAGGATATTTAACTGTAGATTTTTTAGCTATCTCATATGTATTATCTGTTGAACCATCATCAACAAGAATAACATGATAACCTAATGAAGCTATCTTTTCTATGATATTTCCTACAGTTTTTTCTTCATTATATGCCGGAACAACCAGAAATACCCCATCAGTATCCTCATTATTTTTATTTTCATTATTTTGCATTTTATTTTGTGTTTCTACCATGTTATCATAAAACTATACAAATTTACAAAACTTTATTAAAAATAATTTAATCAACATTATATTTAAATATATTTAGTTATATTAATCCTATATTCAAATATACCATAATTACAATTATATACAATTAAATATATCTAATTACATTAAAAAAAATTCCTATATACTTCAATTAAAATTATTAACACTTAAATATAAAATAGTAAAAATTAGTTAATATAACTCTAAATAGTGATTAAAAAATTATTAAAAATAAATTTATAATTTAATAAAAATAATATTAAAAAATAATATGAAATGATTAAAAATTCTATGAAATTATAATTAATAAAAAATAAAATATAGAAGATTTAGATAAAAATTTAACAATATAATAATTAATAAAAAAGAATAACAACAATAAATTAAAAATAATAAATTAAAAATATTGAATTATTTATAAAGGACCTACGTCTTTTTTTCCTTCACGCATTCCTTTTCCTGCTTCTTTTTCCATTTGTTTCGGAGTAAACATCATTTTAATTAGATTTTGAGCATGTTGTCTAGCTCTGTTTTCAGCTAATTCCTTTAAAAGATCATCCTTTTCTTCTTCATCTTCATGAACAAAAACTTCTAAAATATGAGTATTAGTCATTAGCTGAGCCCTAATAAGACCAGTTGAAGCTTCATGAGCACACATTTTATCTTTTTCCATAGGTCCTGGCATTCCAAGAGCCATTACAATTTCACAATCTTCTTCTTCAATGAGTTTTTTAGAAGCTACTGGAAGGTCTTTAATTCCTGGAACAGTTCTATGTATAATCTTTAAATCAGTAGCATTATTTTTTAATTCATCAATAGCTGCTCCACCCATATCAAATCTTGCAAAAGTTGTATCACAAATACCAATTCTCATATATTCACCAATAATTGTTATGTAAACACTTTATTTAATAATTATTTGTATTTTAATATTATTATTTTAATAGTATAATTAATATACTTTAATTAATAAGCTTTTATTATATAAACTATTTATCAAAATAATCCAATAAATCTTTACGTGCTTCTCCAATAGTTAAAGGATAAGATTCCGCAATTTTAATATTGTCTTCTTTTTCTAGAACTTCAGCTAAATGAGCTAATCTAGGCAATCTAAGATCTGCTTCACGGATTAAATCAACATCATCAAATACTTCATGAGGAGACCCAACTTTTATTATTTTCCCATCTCTAATAATATTTACTTTATTAGAATATAAAGGAACAAGATCAACATCATGAGTAGAAATGATTATAGTCATTCCTTCATTGTTAAGTTCATAAAGAAGTTTAAGAATTTTAGAAGCCCCTTTAGGATCAAGTCCAGAGGTAGGCTCATCTAAAACCATAATTTCAGGACCCATAGCTAATATTCCAGCAATAGCTACACGTTTTTTTTGCCCTCCACTAAGATGATGAGGTGGTTTTTTTTCAAATCCTTCCATTCCAACTCGAGCTAATGCATCTGTAACTCTTTTTTTTGTTTCTTCTTGAGATAAGCCAATATTAAGCGGACCAAAAGCTACATCTTCTTCAACAGTTGGAGCAAATAGCTGATCATCAGGATTTTGAAAAACAATTCCAACTTTCTGTCTAACTTTAAGTAAACTCTTTTTATCATATTTTAATTCTTCACCATCAACAAGTATTTGTCCAGATTCTGGTTCAAATATTCCATTAAAGTGAAGAAAGAGAGTAGACTTTCCTGCTCCATTTTTACCAAGTAATGAAACAATTTGCCCTTTTTCAACATTAAAATTAATATTATCCAATGCTTTTGTACCATCAGGATATAAATAAGTTATATTTTTAGCTTCTATAATATTCATTAGTCCACCTTATTTAGCAATATATAATATATTTTATATACTTATATAATTATTTAAAAAATTAATAATTAAATAATTAATAATTATATAATAATTAAATTATTAAATTCATTAGTTTTTCATATTAATGATCATGTTTATGGTGTAAATCAGGAAAATGATTATGATCATGCTCTTTTTCATTATGTTTATGTTTATGAATGTGTTTTTTATTTTTATTATCTCCAGTCATTTCTTCCTCACTAAAAAAATTGTGATTATGTTCATGATGGCCATCATCATGAGAATGAATATGAATATGTTCCATTGAAACATGATAATGCTTATGTTTATGAACTAAATTATTCGTGATAATTATTCCAAATACTAAAAATAAAGTAGCTATAATTAAATTTAATGTTAATGGATCTCCTATAAATAAGATAGAGAATAAAATTCCCCAAAAAGGAGCTGTAGAAAATAAAATCTGACTCCTAGTAGCTCCAAGATTTTGAGCAGAACTAACAAAGAAAACAATACTTAATCCATAAGACACAATTCCAAGAATAATTCCATAGAATAAAAGATTTAATGGAATAAATTGTCCGGCTATAAACATCCCAATAACAAAATTTACTCCTCCTCCAAAGATTCCTTTGATAAATGTAATTACTTCTGGTGAATATCCATCAACAATAGAAGTTAATTGATTATCTATACCCCATGAGAAACAAGCCATAATTATAAAAATAATCGAATAGAAATCTCCAAAATCATTTCCCCAAGAAACAATCAGACCAGCTATGAAAGTAAGTAAAAGACCAATAAAACCATATTTATCTAAATGATCTTTAAATAAAACAATTCCTATGATAGCTGTTGCTACAAGCTCCATATTTAACCAAATAGCTGTTGAACTTGCACTTGTATGGGAAAGTCCCATCATTAAGAATAAAGGACCTAAGATACCACCAAAAAGAACAATGAAAATTATTTTTAATAAATTTATATCAAAATTTATAATATTCTTTTTAATAGCACTTTTTTTAACATCTTGACTATTAAAATATAATTCTTCATTAGAATCTATATTTTGAGAATAATGTATATTATCAGAATTTATATTATCCTGATTTATATTATTAGGAGATGTATTATCAGAATTTATATTATTTATATTGTTATATTTATTATAATATTTATCATATTTCCGATTTTTATAGGTTTTAATCATATTCTTAATTAATTGAGGAATAATAACTATACCTGATCCTAAATAAAGCAATCCAGATAATTGAAAAGAATTCAAATTAGATAAAAGAACTTTACTAAAAGGAGTTGCAATTCCAAATAATAATCCAGAGAAAAGACCTAATATTATCCAATAATTTTTATTTTTCATGACCTAACCACTTAACCATCTAAATTAAATATTTGAATATTTAATTAAATTTTTATCATTATTTATTTAACTTTTTTCAATTTTACTAACTGTGCATAGCTATCGCTTTCAGATTCTATTAATTCAAACCCAAATTCTTCAAATGTATTATATATCTCTTGAGATGTTTCAAATTTTCCTACAATGCCTATTTGTTTTAATGTAGAGTTCATTATTATTCGAATTATTTTAGGAAATTTTGGATCCACTATGTACAAATATGCTCCTATTTTCATAACTCTTCCAGCTTCTTCTGCAAAACTTATTTTATCATCAAAATGATGATATGCCATACATGCAGTTAGTATATCAAATTTGTTATCTACAAAAGGCATTTTATCAGAATTAGAAATTTGTATGTTCATATTGGGACATTTTTCTTTAGCTATTTTTACCATATTCTCTTCTACATCTATTCCATAACCATTGATATCATACTTATCAGATAATTCTCTTAATATTTTACCTGTACCACATCCAACATCTAATAAATTATCTCCATCTTTTAATTCAATTTGATTTAATAATAAATTATAAAATTTCTTGGAAAATTTACCTTCAAATCCTTTATCATATGAAGATGCTCTGTTATTAAATTTAAAATCTTTTTTCATTATTTTACCTAATTTTTTAATAATTTAAAATTGTTAATAATATATAAACATTTAATACATTAATTCAAATAGTATTACTTTTTTTATTTTTACTTATAAATGAGTATTACTCATAATATATTAAAACTTCTATTTAATGTTTAAGGAAATTTTAAAAAATATAATTTTATGAGATTATTAGCAAAAATAAAAAAATAAAAAAATAAAACTAAGGATTATATTTAGGTAATTCACCATTATATCCTCTTGAATCTAAAGCATGCTGAAGATGTTCACTTTTTTCAAGAGATTTGAAGAAAAGATTAGTAATTAAAAGACCTAATGACCTATAAGAATTTTTTATCCCATTATATCCCATTCTAGTTTTTTGAGCATTTGTCATTATTTTTATTTGATCTAAAAAGACAAAAATAATATTATACATCAATAGAGCTATTTCAATAAAAATTTTTGGAACTTTAATCTTTTTAAGGTCATTTAATATCTCAGATATTGGTGTTGTTGAAGATAAAAAACCAAGTGCTGAAAAACATGCTAATGTTCTAAAAAATGTAGTTATAGCAAGAGTTAAAGCATCTTCACGAACTACTATTCCAAATATTCCTGTATGAAAAATAATAGGACCAGTTCCAAAGAAAAAAGCCAAAAATATACAAGTTATTAATGAAAATCCAAATGGAATAGAAATAAATTTAATATAAAATCTAAAAGGAACCCTAGCTACAAAAAGCAACAAAAATGCAATGAAAAAAGTTATAATTAAAGAAACAATTGGCAAATTGACTATTAAAGCAAAAACCATTAAGAAAATTGCGAAAATAAACTTAAAAGTACTATTAACATTTCTTAATTCATTTGTGTGTGCAATATAATCAATTTCCAATTAAATCACCTAAAATTAACAAAAAATCTTACTCATTAATCATTTATTTGTCATCTTTTCCTTTATTTTCACACTTAGATGTTCCACGCCAATAACCTATGAAATATCCAATTATTATTGCTCCAATAGCTGCTTGAAGTGCAAATAATAAACTTTCTATTTCACCACTCGGAGGTTCCCAAAAACTAGAAAACCATGGTTGATAACCAGTTCCTTCAATAACTTCACTAGCAGCACCATCAGCACCACCAAAATAACCTTGATCTTCTCCAAGACCAGAATACATTACCATAGGGACAATAGCTATAATAGCTACAAGAATTAATAAAATTATATCTCTATTTCGAGTCTTCATAATATCACTTTAAAATTATTTATTCTATATATTGTTTAACTAGTTACCTCAGACTCTTTTTTAAATCCTTTTAGAACATTGAGCTTTTTAAGTAATTGTGGTTTGTATTTAGTCAATTGATCCCATATAACCACAGTTAACAACCCTTCAGCAATAGCTAATGGAATTTGAGTAACAGCAAATATTCCTAAGAAAGTTGTCAAAGCTGATTGGAATGTAGGTTCTGGAAAAGCTAAAGATAATTGGAATGCAGTAGTAACATAAGTTAAAAGATCACCCAAGAATGCTGCAAAAAATATAGCTATTGCAGAAGATATTCCATATCTTGTAAATCCTTTATAAACTACCCATGCTGCAAAAGGTCCAACTATACCCATAGAAAATACATTAGCTCCAAGAGTAGTTAATCCACCATGAGCAAGAAGTATAGCTTGGAACAATAAAACAATTGTAGCTAAAACAGCTGCTGCTGCAGGGCCAAATAAAGCTGCTCCAAGTCCATTACCAGTAGGATGTGAACAACTACCAGTAACAGAAGGTATCTTTAATGACGAAAGTATAAACATAAAAGCCCCACTAACTGCTAATAATGATTTTGATTCTGGAACTTCATCAGTTACTTTTTTAATTCTAAAAATCCCATAAGCAATAACTGGTATTGAAAGTATAAACCAGACAGCACACCACAATGGTGGTAAAAATCCTTCCATAATATGCATTTATCATCTCTCCATATATTTAATATGAGAAGTCCTATCAATAAATTAAATTATCCCTAATTTTATATTATCCTTAATAATCACCAAATATCTAAGAATATATAAATTATATATAAATTACAAATTATATATGCTTAAGTAAACTTTAATATTAATAAAGTCCATTTGATATTTCTTAATATTAATAGTATAATATATAAAGTTTTCGATTTTTTAAAGTTTATTTTAAAAAATTAAAATAAGATTGAATAAACTAAGAAAGTTAAAATTCTAAAAAATTAAAAAAGTAAAAAATAAAAAAGTAAAAAGAATAAATTAAGAAAGTTAAAATTCTAAAAAATTAAAAAAGTAAAAAATAAAAAAGAATAAATTTACTTTATAGAATCACTAATCTCATCAAGAGCTGTTTTTGGATTATCAGCTTCATAGATAGATCTACCAATAATTAAAGCATCAGCATATTTTAAAGTATCTTTTGGATCTCCACCTTGAGTACCAACTCCTGGGGAAATAATAAAAGAATCATTACCTACAATATTTCTAATATCTGATAATCTATCAATACGAGTAGAAGGAGCAACATAATTTTTAATACCCATATCAAGACCCATTTTAGCTATTTCATCAGCAACTGGCTGAAGAAACATTTTAGCCCCCGGATGTGACATTTCAGTTAAAAGAAAAACATCCCCACCATAGCTATTAGCAATATCTACACAAGCTTCAACACTATCTTTTCCAACAAAACCATGAGTAATAATAGCATCTGCACCAGCATCAAATGATAAATCAGCTATTTTTGAATTAGTTTCAGGAATATCAGCTACTTTATAATCACAAATAACTTTGAAATTAAAATTTTCTTTAAATATTTGAATTGATTTAAGACCTTCAGCTAAAGTTAAAGGATATCCAATTTTAATAGTATTAATATCTTCTGCAATTGCTTCAGCAACTTCATATGCATTTAAAAGATCCATTAAATCCATAGCTAATATTATATTATTTTTAACATCCATATAAACACCCAAATAAGATCTTAAGAAAAAATTTTATAAATTAAGATTAATTAATCATTAAATTGTTAAATCTATAATAATCATAATTATCAGATAATATAATTATTATTATAATAATAATTATTATAATTATTACAATTTATTATTATATTATAATTATTATAATTATAATTACTATTTATTTTATAGTATAATTATTATTTAACATATTGTTTAACATCATTTCTTACAATTGAAGATGCACCATAATCTTTAATGCCATTTAACATTTCAGGAAATTTATTTTTCTCAATTAAAACATTTATCTGTGAAAATTTGCTTCCTGTATTTATTGTAGGTTCATCAGAACAATATCCATTAGTAACTAAAAAATCACTTACTACAGTAGCTATGTCATTATTAACATTAAATTTGACATCAAAGTATTTTATAGCTGTAGTTGCACCATAAAGCTGTTCAAAAATCATTTTAGCTTTTTCCATCTTTTCATCTATACAGTTAATTCCTGCATAAAGACCTGCAGATGAGTGCATTATAGTTTCAAGCTCTACAAGTCCAGCTTTTTTTAAGCTACTTCCTGTTTGAGTATTATCAACAATAAGATCTGCACCTTTAGCTATATAAACTTCAGTAGCACCATCGGAATTAATTATTTGAACTTTATCATTTTCACCATCAACAAGACCACGAACTTGGACAAGAGGGACAGAATCACCAAATAATTCTTTATATCCATCGTTTTCCATTATATGTTTTCTAGTAAGATTTGGATATTCAGTGAAACAGAGAATAGGAGTATCCCGATCTTTATTTAATCGGAAAAATTCACTAAGAGAGAAATATGGAGAATCCATTGGAACCGCTACAATAAGACGAGTTTGACCATAATCAAGATCCCCGATTTTTGTTATCCCACAATCATTAGAAACTGATTCTTCTTTAACCCAATCTTCACCAACAATAGCTATGTCCACCATTCCTCTGTTGAGTTCAACAGGTGTACTTTGAGGACGAGTGAGAAATGCTTTAATTTCATCATCATTAACAATATCAATTTCATAAGATTCATTTCCAGGTTCATATCCCCTAACTTCATATCCAGCATCTTTAAAGAGCTGATATGTATTTCCTCTATTTACATTATTTAAACTTCCTTTTGGAAGCCCTATTATAATCTCCATAACAACCTACCATATTTTGATTTAATTCTTTTTAATATAATATTATTATACAAAAATATAATTTATAAAAATTTTATAAAATACTATAAATTACTATAATAATAATTTATAAAATATTATAAAAAATATAATAATTAATATTTTAATTAATATATTAAGATAATTAATATTTATAATAAATATTAATTTGTTAATTAAACTATATAACCATTATTAAATCATTTAATATAATAATAAAGTATTTTAATAATAAATAAATACAATAAAAATACCTATAAAAATTAATTTTTATAAAATTATTAATTATTATTAATTATTATTAAAATTAAAAAATTTTAAAATTTTAAAATTAAAAAATTAATACATTCAAATAAAAATTTACTTATTTTTTTAATCCTAAAATTGATATTTTTTCTATAAAATTTATTTTAACACCAATTAAGGAAACAAATATTCCTGCTAAACATCCTATTGAAGCTATAATAGCAACTATTTTTGAACTTACAATTAAAAGATGGAAATATTGAGGAAGAATCTGAAGTGATCCCATAATTATCGCAAAAGTAACAGTTAACATTCCTAAACTTAAAGTTTCACCAATAACTCTTGTAGTTGAAACTGTTGCTGAAGCAATTGATGCAAATTTATCTGGAAGAGAACTCATAACAATATTTGTATTTGGAGATATAAACATTCCATAACCAACACCTTCAAGAATAATTGCCATTATAATAACTGGAATAGTAGTAGTTGAATCCATAAACGCTAAAATAATTAAAGAAATAAATGCTAGTGTTAATCCAGAACTAGCTAATATTCTTGGGTTAAATTTATCAGATAATCTCCCTGCAAAAAATGTTGATATTGCCATTGAAAGAGGGGCTAACATAAGAATTAAACCAGTTAGTTGAGGATCTATCCCTTTAATATACTGTAAATGATAATCAACAATATATGTAATTACAAAAGTTGCAAATGAGCATAAAAATGCTGCAAAACTTGCAAATGTAAACACTCTATTTTTAATAATTTTAATAGGAAATAGAGGAAACTTAGATTTTAACTGCCATTTTCCAAATATAGCAAATGAGATTATAGCTAGTAAAACTAAAATTATTCCATTTAGTTCATGGATTGTTGTAAATCCATATGTTAAAAAGGAAATAGCTAATCCAAATATTAAAGCTCCAATATAATCAAATTTCTCTCCTTTTGAAAAAATCCATTCATCAGAAACTTTAAAATAAGTTATTAATATAGTTAATATTAAAAACGGTATTACAAATAAAAATACACTTCTCCATCCAAAATTATGAGTTAAAAAACCACCAAGAATATTAGCTACAATAAGACCAACATAAGCTATTGAAGTTATTATTCCTATTCCTTTTCCTCTTTCATGTGGAGGCATTGATTCTGTTACAATAGCTAAAGTTGAAACATTTAATATTGCAACACTAAATCCCTGTAAAGCTCTAAAAGCTATTAAAAAATTAGATGAATTAGAAACTGAAACACCTAATGATCCTATTATCAAAAGAATTAAACCTAAATAAAACGTTTTTTTTAATCCAAACTTTGCAGATATTTTTCCAAAAGGTATTGAAAAAATAGCTATTGTTAGAAAAAAAATTATAGCTATCCAATTCTGTGCTACTGCACTAACAGCAAAATCTCTAGCCATATTTGGTAATGCAATTGAGATTACTGATACAACATACCCTGATAAAAAATATGATAATGCAGTAATCAATAATATATATTTATTTTTAGACAATGTGTTTAAATGCTTTGAATCAATGTTATTATATTTTACTTTCTTTTCATCTTCTTTTAATTTTGAATTCATAGTTAATACCTTTAATCATTCAATGAGTAATTCTGTGTCGATATACATTAATCATGATCATAATATGGCATTATAAACAATATTTATCAATAATTAATTTAATATCAATATAATAATTGAATTAATAAATTAATAATAATTAAATTAATAATTTAATATAATAATTTAAAATGCTAATTAATAGAAAATTTAATATTAAATATATCATTATATGAAATTATTAAAAAATATTGAATAATTAATATTAATCATTATTAATAATTATAAATTTACTTAATTCTATTTATTATTTATATAATATAAATGTAACCTAAATTTCATCATAAATTTACAATAAAAAGAAAAATAGATAATAAAAAAGGTAAACTTGACAATAAATTTAATAAAGATATATAATACAGCTATTTATCTAGATAATATTTTAAAAATATAAATAATATTATAAAAAATATTTCTAAATAAATTAAAATAATTTAAAATAATTTAAAATAAGTTAAAATAATTTAATATAATTTAATATAATTTAAAATAAATTGAAATAATTAATATTTGATAAATATCATTATTTTTAGAATAATTTATATAAATTATAAAAATTATATTAACATTATGAAATTAGAACAATTATTAGCTAAATGTCCTAAATGTGGATCACAAGATAAAACTGTGCAAAGAAAAATGTTAGATGATCAAAAAGCTCATGCAGAAATGAAAGCTGTTGTATGTGATGAATGTGGATATATTTTTGAAACAAAAGAAGATCAAGAAGAAAAATATAAAGAGAAAGAAAAAGAAGAAATAAAAAAAGGAAAATGAAGATAAATAAAAAATTGTTATTATAAAGAATAAAAATAATTAATTAAAATAATAAATTAATATAATAAATTAATAATAAATTAAATAATAATTAAATAATTAAATTAAATAATGAAATAAATAATAAAATTAAAATTAAAAACCCAAATAGTGAAAAATATGACTTTCCATGTGATGATAATTCCAACTTTAGATTGTCCATCTAACTGTGCCTACTGTTGGGGCTCAAAAAAAGGTTCCGGAGTAATGGATATTGAAATTGTAAAGGAAATTGTAACTTGGTTAGATGGATTTAGAGACGATTATGTTCATTTTACATTTCATGGTGGAGAACCTCTTCTTGCAGGTTACGATTTTTACAAAGAAGCACTCCCAATCCTAAAAAATGCATCAACTCATAAGGAAGCGGGATTTTCTCTTCAAAGTAATCTATGGTTAATAAATCAAGATTTAGCTAAACTTTTTGCTGAATATGGAGTAGCTATTAGTACTAGTATTGATGGTCCTCGTGAAATTAATGATTATCAACGGGGAAAAGGTTATTTTGATAAAACTATGGAAGGATATAAAACAGCTACAGAAAACGGAGTTAAAATTAACTTTATTTGTACATTTACATCATATTCTAAGGATTTTGAAGAAGAAATATATAACTTCTTTTTGGAAAACAGATATAATATGAAACTTCATGCAGCACTTCCTTCAATGAGAGGAGAAAATGCGGATCCTTGGGCATTAGAACAAGAAGATCATGGAAAACTTCTTATACAGTTACTTGATAGATACCTTAATGATCTTGATAAAATAGAAATAAAAGACTTTGATCATATTTGTAAAAGTTCATTTAGAAGAAGAGGAACTCTTTGTACATTTGCTGATTGTATGGGGGATACTTTAGCTATTGGTCACGATGGAAGCATTTATCCTTGTTATCGATTTAATGGAATGGAAGAATGGATAATGGGAAATGTAAAAAACAAACCATCCATGAAACAATTGATGAAAAGTGAAGCCTGGCAAAAACTAATGGATTTTAAAGATTTTGTAGATGAAAATTGTGGAGATTGTACATATATAAAATTTTGCAGAGGAGGATGCCCATATAATGGTATTGTAGCTACTGGAACTGCTAAATCTGTTGATCCCCAATGTACTGCATATAAAATGATTTTCAAAGAAGTTAGTAACAGAGCTAATAAAGACTTTTTAAAGTCATCTATCCCCCCTATTATGGGAGAAAACACAGTAAATAAACATGAAACAAAGAAAAAATATTCAATTATGGATTTAATGCTTAAACAATAATAATTAATAATACTATACAAAACAAAATTAAATTAAATATTTTTTTCATAATATTATTTATTAAAAACTAAAAACAAAATTAATAAATAGAATATGTAAAATAAATAAAATAATACTAAAAAACATAATAGGAATATTTACATATTACTAAGTATAAAAATAAGAATATTTACATATTATCGAGTATAACAATAGGAATATTTATATATTATTGGGTATAATATAATTATGCTTACAACAAATATGATTTGTTGAAATAAACACAAACACGAAGTAATTTGTTAGGAGTGAATGATCCCACTACCACAAATATTAATTGTTTACCCTAATAAATTACTTATTTTACCATTATTATATATTATTATTTTTAAATTCTGTTTTTAATTATCTCATATAGTATTTTACTATTTTAATATTATTTTATATTATTTTACTACTATTATATTATTATTACACTATTTTTATTACTATTTTTATATTAATTATTCTTTTTTTTAGATTTATATTTTATATCTTTTTAAAAAATTAATAAAAAATTATTTCATTATATTTTGATTTAATAAAGAAATTTATAAAAAATATATTATTATTTACATATTCTTAATAAATATTGATAAAAATTAAAAAAATTATAAAAAATAATAGAATTATAATAAAATAACAAATTGATAATAAAAGTAAAAAATAAAAATAAAATGAATACATTCAATTTATTTAATAAATCAAATGAAATAAAAATAGTAAATCAGAACCTTAAACTACTATATCTTCCATGGATATAATATTTATCAGATCTCCAATTATTAACTACTCCAAAACCATTTAATTCATTATTAGATGCATCAGCTACATACCATGTTTTACCAACTTTAATTTGAACCCAAACATGACCATACCAGTTTCCACTGACAAATTTACATCTTCCATGAACATAACGAGCTGGAATTTTACTAGCTCTGCAAAGAGCAATTATTGCATGGGATAAATCTACACAATTACCTTTTCTATTTGCAATTGCTTTTTTAGCACCGTATCGAGTATTATAATAGGAAGTATAATCCATATTATCCCTTACCCAATAATAAATAGCTTTTGCTTTAGCTAATTTAGTATTACAACCTTTTGTAATCTTTTTTGCCATTTTTTTAATATAAACACTATTAGATTGACAATTTTTAGATGATTTTAAATATTTAGCTAATGAACCACCAGTATATCTACTATTTAAAGGATTTTTTGTTCCTGGACGTACATATTTAGGAGTTGATTTAGTTATAGTATTTGGACATTTAATAGAAATATCAATTTTTGTTGGAAACTCATTTCTAGCTAAAACTTTTGAAAAAATAAAAACAATTGTCTGATATTGCATAGATCCTATACTAGTATCGATATAATTAGGAGCAACCTTATAATAGTTCATATAATCAATAACTTCTAACACACTTTTATAAAATTTACTAAATGAAATATTACCATATATACTTGTACCTCTAATATTTTGAGGATCTTTAAGGTTATATTTAACAGGAATATTGGAATTTTTTTTATTTTTCTTATATTGAATTGTTTTTGAAATTAAATAAAGAAATTCTGGAATAGAAAACTTATAACCAGATATTTTAACAAATTTAGGTAGTTTTCCATGAACATATACATAGCGATTTAAATAACTAGCAGCAAGAGTTATACTATTTTGAGATAGTTTAGTTGGTTTGATTTTTGTACTATGTCTAGAAGCAGATGCTGGTTTAACATAATCAACTACTTTATTAGAAGTAACAACAATAGACAAAGTTTTATTTGAATCTGAAGTTTTATTAGTTGTTGTAACATTAGAATTAGAAATATTATTAGTATTAGTAGTAATAGTAGTAGCACTAAATTTAGTTTCATTAATTATTATATCACTAGAATTAGTATCATCAGTAATAATGTTACTATTTTCATTTACAACATCAGCATTTACACTTGTTATACAAAGAAAAAACAAACAAACAAAAATTAATAATAAAAGTCTTGATTTTCTATTTAATAAATATTTTCCATTCCTGTTTCTAAAATTGTTTAATGAAATATTACCACCAAATACGTGTTTATTAATAAAATTTACAAATAAATTATATTATTTAATTAAATTATATTAATTTTATATGGTCAATTTTGTTTTTTATGCCAATTCCAAGCACTTTCAACAATTTTTTCCAAATCAGTGCATTGAGGATTCCAATTTAAAGTGTTTTTAGCCCTCATAGAATCAGCTATTAAAATAGGCGGATCTCCATCTCGACGACCTAGTATTTCTTTTTTTATTTCAATACCTGTGACTTTCTCACAAATATCAACTACTTCTTTAACTGAAAATCCATTCCCATTTCCAAGATTAAAGATATTTTCACCATCAATAGAATATTTTTCAGAATCTAAATATTCAAAAGCTTTAATATGAGCTTGAGCAAGATCAGCTACATGAATATAATCTCTAATACAAGTTCCATCATGAGTATCATAATCATCCCCAAATATAGATATATTATCTCTTTTTTCAGTAGCTACATCTAAAATAAGAGGAATTAAATGAGTTTCAGGATTATGTCTTTCACCAATTTCTCCTTCTATATCAGCACCAGATGCATTAAAATATCTAAGTGCAGAATATTTAAATTCAGGAGATCCTAATTTTGATTCTCTTTCTAATGCAAGTTCAACCATTAATTTAGATTTTCCATAAGGGTTAATTGGGTTTAATTTATGATTTTCAGTAATAGGGACCTGATAAGGATTACCATATACTGCTGCAGTCGAAGAAAATATAAATTTATTGATAGAATTATTTTTCATAACTTTAAGAAGAGATAGAGTGTTTTTATAATTGTTTTTATAATATTTAGCTGGAAATTTAACAGATTCTCCAACAGAAATAAATCCTGCAAAATGCATTACTCCTTCAATATCATATTTATTAAAAATTGATTCAACTTTTTCAGTATCAGCTAAATCGCATTTAACAAATTCACCCCATTTAATAGCATCCTCATATCCATAGCTAAGATTATCCAAAACAACAGTATCATAACCTTCTTTATGGAGTTCTTTATTTACATGAGAACCTATATATCCTGCTCCACCTGTTACTAAAATCATTTATAATTATGCCCCTAAATACGTTTAAAATTGATAATTAATTATTATATATTATAATATAATTATTCTTATAATTATATTTAATTTATGATTATTTAAATTTATGGTTATTCTAAAAATAAATTACTCTTTAAATCACCCCAAGAATAATATTTGAAGAAAAATTAAAAAACCTGTAAAAATAAAACTATTAAATAATAAATTAAAATAAAAAATATTAAGAAAGATTTAATTTTAACTCTAAAAAAAGTAGAATATCTATTTTTAATTATCAATCCCATATCATTTTTTATCATAAACTTTTTATTATCCAATTTTATTATTAATTTATATTATCATTCTTAATTATAAATTTTATTTTTCTGATTTGGAGTTGCAATGAACTTATATAATAAAGCAGCTATAATTCCACCAACAATAGGCCCAATTAAGAATATTAAATAATTAGTCCAAACTAAACCAGCAGGATTACCAACTAAAAAGCTAACTAAGTATGGAGAAAACCCACGAGCAGGATTAATACTTCCTCCAGTAATAGGTCCCAAGAAAGTTAAAGAAATACCAATAGCCATACCAATAGATAATCCATAAATACCAGGATCTGCACTTTTATCAATAGCTACACCCATAACAACAAGCACCAGGAGAAATGTTCCTATAATTTCAGCTAACATAGCTTGATAAAAGCTAATTCCCGTAGCAGGAGCATTAGCTCCTAGAGCACCTATACCTGCACCAATATCTACACCAAAAATACCTAGTAAACACAAAGTAGCTATAATAGCACCAATAAATTGAGCTACAATATATACAGAAGCATGTTTACCAGATATGTTTTTTGTAACAAGTAAACCAATAGTAACAGCAGGATTTATATGTCCTCCAGATATTTTTCCAATAGCATAAATAACAGCAATGGCAGTAATACCAAATCCCCAGCTAACAGCTAACCATTCTGCAAATCCTCCAAGTGCTCCAATAGCCCCACCAGAAACATAATTATGCACAATCCAAGCAGCCCCTATTGCTGATCCAGTACCAAACAATACTAACAAAAAAGTTCCAATCATCTCTGCAAACATCTTTTTACTTAAAGAATATTCCATAAAATCACCCTTAAATCATATTATTAGATAAATAATTTAATAAAATAAATCCCCATTAACAAATAACCATAAAATAGTCAAAATCACTAAAAATAATCTAATAATGAATAATAATTAATATAGTTTTATAATAAACTAAACTAATCATATTTGATAGTTAGATTAGACAACAACTATAATATTATCGATGATTTAGCTAAAATAGGAATTATTATAAGATTATATATCTTATATGATAATATATAATTAGTATTATATATAATTATCATATTATTACTATATTAATAACAAAATTATAATATCATATTTTTATTTATAAATATAAATCCAATAATTTCTTTTTAAAAAAATATAAACATATAAACCAAAAATAAAAAAGTTAATAAAAAATTAAAAAACTAATAAAATAAAATTAAAAATAAAAATAAAATTAAAAATAGCTAAAATTAGTTATTAATTTTATTCTTGAAATGGTTGTGGTAATTCACAAACATCAGTACCTTTAGCCATATAGGAATATAGCAATGAAGCTACAATGGCTCCTAAAATAGGACCTATCAAATATATTGGATAATAAAACCAAAGATTGGCTCCACCAGCTAATAAATCTATAAGATATGGCCCAAAAGTACGGGCAGGATTTATTGAAGCCCCGGTAAATGGCCCTAAAACAGCAATTACAGCTGTAACAGTAAAACCAATAGATATCCCGGCAAATCCTGGATCTGCTTTTTTATCAACAGCTACCCCCATAATCACAAGCATTAAAAAGAAAGTACCTATAAATTCAGCAAACATAGCTTGCCAATAGTTAACTCCAAGTCCTGGAGCGGTTGCCCCTAAACCACCAATTGTTACAGCAGACATGCCCAATACAGCTAAAAGTGCTAAACTTCCAAGTATTGCACCAATAAATTGGCCTAAGAAATAGTAACAGGAATCACCCAAGGATATATTCTTAGTAACCAATAATCCTATAGTAACCGCAGGATTTATGTGTGCACCTGAAATTTTACCAAATAAATAAATACAAGCCATTACTGTAAGACCAAATACAAGAGCAATAGCTATCCAGTCCCCAAGTCCACCAAGTACCCCAATACCTACATGATTTGGATCAAAACTATTTGTGATTAACAATGTAACTACTGCAGAACCTGTACCAAAGAAAACTAAGAGAAAAGTTCCTATGAGTTCTGCCAACATCTTTTTTTCAATTCCACAGGCCATAAAACCATCTTCTATAAAAGAATTTTAAATAAATTTTAATGAACTATTGGAAAGTTATACTGCTTCTCTCCATTGACAATAATGATGTCTGAAATCTACAAGAGCTGCTGAAGCACAGTTTTTACATCCTCTTACAGGTGAAGCTGGATCTTCTTTATGAAGAGCTATAATATTTGTCATCATAGTAGCTGTTATTGGTTCACTTGTTAAAAGACATGGATAATCAGCTAATCTCATAAGTGATGAGAATCTAACAGAAATTGCACATGCAGGATAAGTATATCTTTGTGGATTCATGATTATTTCATTGTTTCTAATTGGATTAAGATCTACTTTAAATCCATTAACAATAGGGGTTAAATCTTCTTTTTCACTACTTCTTGCCCTTCTAGCTTGATCTGTGTATTTCCATCCCCTATATATCATATCCATGAAGTCACAGTTATGAAGTTCAGCTGCAGCACCACGAGTTGGATATTGTTGTACAAAATTATGGAAACGTTTAGTTAAAAGATCTACAATCATCGGAGCATTAAAACCATCAAGCTCAAGTATATATTCTACTGCAGCTGCAGAAGTTCCAGTAGCTAAAGATAAAACATCAAATTCAGATTTATAATTATCTAAATTAGCATTTAAAGTAGTATCAATAACATCAGTTGTAGCTTCTATAACCCCCATAATCACATCATCTTTACACATATTATATGTTGATTGAGAGATATGGTGTGAAATATCTCCTACACAATATGCAGGAACAGTCACAATATTTCCATAGTGTACACCATCTTCAATAGCATTTATTGTAGTATTTCTCATAATCTTTTTGTAATTCTCCATATATGATCTAACATCAAAAGATTCATGGCCTAAATCATCCATCAATTCGGCTTGTGCATTAATTGGAGTGTCATAAATTTTTTTAATCATTGCTATTTCTTTTTTAACAGCTGCAGCTGCAGTAGCTCCAGATTCAAGTTCATTAGAAAATACTTCTCCAATACCGTACGATGTATTCATTCCCCAAGATTTAGCTGCAAGAATAGCTTGTTTATGATTATTTGGAATCTTTGTTTCGAGTAATATTTGATTAACAACATTACTTGTACTTCCTGGAATAAGAGCAAAGTCAACTACACATGTTGGACCGTAAAATCCACCATATCGCCTAATTACTTCTTTCCCAATTAAAGCTTCGCAATTTTCAATTGTATCTACAAAAGTTTTCAAACTTTTACAGAATTCTTCGTCTTCTTCACAAAGGATTTCGAGAATTGCAGGTGTTTGATAATGTTCAACAAAAGGATCATCTTCTGGCCTAACAGTATCTGTTAAATCACTTAATATGTTGTAATGTGCTTTAACAGAGTTTACATGTAAATCAATGACAGATTGAGCTTGACCATCTACTGCTTTCATATCTCCAGCTACCTTAACATAGCTTTCAGAGTCTTTAATTTTAAATTGTTTTCCTCTATTTTTTTTAACAGTGTTTACATCTGCTCTTTGAGCTTCTATTGACTCATTTACCATCTTTTTATATATTTCAGACATTATTTCACCTCAAAGCAATATATAATCTCAAAAAGTATTTTTAAATAAAATAATATAGCTTTAATAAAAAAATACTTTTTAAATATATCTATAATATTTTTATATATTTGTTCTTTATTTGATATAAATTTGTTCATTATCCGTAATAATAGTTTAATAAAATTATATTCATATGTAATAAAATTTAATGTATTATATAAAATAACTCAAAAGTTCAAGTAAAATCTAATAATAGATAAAAATATTATAATAAATAATTCAATTACAAGCTAATTCAATGAAATAAAAATAAAAGAATATAAGTATTAATATTAAAGATAAAATATAATAAAGAAAATAAAAAATAAAAAAATAAATATTAACAAATTAATATTTTTAATTTAATAAAATATAAAAACATTGAAATTTAGAATAAAAAATTGATAAAATGGATCAAATTGCTATTAATCTTGGGATAATAATTGTTCTTGGAATATTATGTACAAAAATATTAAGCAAATATGAAATCCCAGGATTTATTGGATTAATGGGAATAGGTGTTTTACTTGGACCATTTGGATTTAACATCCTTCATGGTTCTTTTTTAGATTTATCTCAAGAATTATCAACCATAGCCATAGTTATCATCTTGATTAGAGCAGGACTTGGAATAAGCCAAGATTCAATTAGAAAAGTAGGAAGGCCTGCTATTGCAATGGGATTTTTACCTTCGATCTTTGAAGGAATGTCAATAGCTATTATCTCCCCATTCATCCTAGGAATTTCATTTATCGAAGGAGGGATGTTAGGATTTGTTCTTGGAGCTGTGGCTCCTGCAATTCTTGTTCCCTCTATGCTTTCATTAATGAAACAGGGATTAGGTACAAAGAAATCTATTCCAACAATACTTTTAGCAGGAGCATCTGCAGATGATGTTGTAGCAATTACAATATTTTCATCTTTTTTAGGAGTTTATTTTGGAACAAATGCTAATATAGCTTGGACAATTATTGGAATTCCAATATCATTGATTTTAGGCATTTTAGTAGGATTTATATCAGGCATTATTCTATTAAATATATTCAAAAAATGGAATTTTTCACTTACTGAAAAACTTTTAATTATTTTAGCAGTTGGGCTTCTTTTAAATGGAGTAGGTCAAGGATTAGAAGGAATAATACCAATTTCAGGACTTTTAGGAGTTATGGTAGTTGGATTTATGATATATAATCGAACCCCAAAAACAGCAACTAAACTATCAAATAAGTTTAAAAATATATGGTTCTTAGCTGAAATAGTCGTATTTGTAATGTTAGGTGCTCAATTAAATATAAGTTTAGCTTTAAGTCTCATCATACCAGGATTAATTGTTATATCTTTTGGATTACTCTTTAGATCATTTGGCGTTTATATATCATTGCTAGGAACTGATTTAAATTTAAAGGAAAAAATATTTTCTATGGTTGCATATTTCCCAAAAGCAACAGTTCAGGCTACAATTGGAGCTATTCCACTTGCAATGGGAGTTGCTTCTGGTGAAATTATAGTTGCAATAGCTGCAATAGGTATAATTTTTTCAGCACCAATAGGAGCTATTGGAATAAGAATACTTGGTCCAAAACTATTGACAAAAGATATTTAGATATTATTTAAGTACTTATTATTTTAAAGAATATAAATTATTAATTTTAATTATTAATTTTTAATATAATAATTAAATAATTGATATATCAATAATTTAAATATTAATTAAATTGTAAAAATAATAAATAAAAATAGAAAATAAAAAAATAATTAAATCAATTTATCTAAAAATATTAAATAAATTTTAAAAATAAAAAGTAAGAATAAAAATAAAAAAGATAAATTAAATCAATTTACCTAATTTAAGTAAAGCTTTAGGATTAACTTTAATTAAGTTTTTAACAAGTTCAGTAGTACTAACTTTCTCAAATTGAATATCTTGGAAAGCATCAGCTACTGAATCTAATTCTTCATCAGATAATGAAAGAGCAAAGTCTTTAACTTTGAGATATTTAGAAATTTCATCTCCAATATCTTCTCTAACATTCTTATCATATTGTTTTAAATATTTTTCAGAGAAATCTTCATCAGCAATAGCATTTGCAGCTACTTTACCGGCATGCATTCCACCTTTCATACCACTGATAATTCCTCCACCAGTAAGTGGATTAACTTGGCCAGCTGCATCTCCACAAACAAGAATATTATCACCATAAATCTTTTTCGGCATTCCACCTACAGGATCTCCACCAATATTGAATTCAACTGGTTGAGCATTTTGAGTAGCTGGACAATTAGCCACAAATTCTTTAAGATGTTGATAAGGAGTTTTATCTGTATCATTAGTGATTACAGCAAGCCCTACATTAGCTATATCATCACCTTTAGGGAAAATCCAAGCATATCCTCCAGGAGAAACACTTCCAAAATAGAATTCAATGACATCTTGTTTTTCCATTTCTACTCCAACCATTTCAAATTGAATACCTGATTCCATATTAGTTGGTTTAGTAGCTGTTCTAAGTCCTGCCCATCTAGCTACACGAGATTCTGGTCCATCAGCTGCGATGATAATGTTAGCTTTAATTTCAAACATTTCACCCATATGTTCACAAGTTACAACATAGCCATTTCCTTCTTTTCTCATTCCATGAGCCAATGTTTTGATTTTTATTTCTGCACCAGCTCTAGCTGCATCCATAGCCATATATTTATCAAAAACTTTTCTTTCAAGAATATATCCTGCTTCTGGAAGTTCAATTTCATCAGAAGTCAACCAAACATTAGTACCATTTGGAGAAACAAGACGTACACCATCAAGTTCCTTAGTTACCCAACGAGGGTTCGGTTCAATTCCTAAATCTGCAAGTCCTGCTTTTGAAACTCCTTCTGCACAACGTTTTGGAGATCCAATTTCAGATTTTTTGTCAATAAGTATTACATCTGCTCCACCTAATGCAGCATGTTTAGCTGCAGATGATCCAGCAGGTCCTGATCCAATTACCAATACATCAGTTTTAATCATATTACACACCTAAAATAAACATAATATACATAATAAAATAATATACAACAAATATTAATAAATATTAATAAATATAACCATTATATATCTAAAATATAAATTGATTTCATTAATAATTTTAATATAAAATAATTTCAGTTATTCTTTTTGTAATGCTGTAACAGGACAAACATTAACACATGTACTACATTCTCTACATTCACTATCATCGAATATCAAAGAAAATTCTTTAACTTCAATTAGATTCCTTGGACATACTCCCGCGCATTCTCCACAAAACATACACCAATCTTTAACTATCATTTTTATCGCCTTATGAATATAATTGTAAATCTTATAAAAATATTATAGATTAAATTTTGTTTTTATACTATATAATATTTGTTGATTTTTGATTAAATAAACAAGATAAATAAGCTATAAAATAATAATGATAAGTAAAATAGATAAATTAAAATAAAAAATAGAAAAAAAGCTATAAAAACAAAAAATAGAAAAAATAAAAATAATAAAAAAATAGAAAAAATCTATAAAAACAAAATATAGAAAGATAAAAAACTATAATAAAAATAAACAATAATAAATGTTTAAGAATAAAATAAAAATATTTAAAGCATGTTAGATACTCTTAAATGTTCAGGTAATGGTTTAATTTTTGCTGGAGTTCCAATAGCTAGATAAAACGGAGGAACAGTTCTTGTTACAACAGCCCCTGCAGCTACAATAGCTCCTTGACCTACTTCAATATTTGATAAAAATGTGGTATTAGCTCCAACAGAAGCACCTTTTCTAATTTGAGGCCCTTTCAATTCATATTCAACTCTAACAGGATATCGGTCATTTGTGAAACAAGCACAAGGCCCTATAAAGACATTGTCTTCAATAACACTATTAGTAGGAATATATACATTAGATTGAATTCTGACATTAGAACCAATAGTACAATTTCCTTCAATAACAGTATTAGTCCCTATTAGAACATCATCCCCAATTGTAGTATTTTCTCTTATAACAACATTGTGACCAGATTTGAAATCATCTCCAATAACAACATCATTGTAAATAACAGAATTAGAACGAAGTAAAATGTTTTTTCCAAAAACAGGAGGTTTACTAAACCTTTTATAGTTAACCCCAAGTTTAATATTTTCTTTAGCTAGCTTTTGATAAAACTCATCACTATCTTCATTAAAAATTCCTAGTAGACTAGCCATTATCATTAAACTCCTTAAATTATTTTAGATTAACTTTATTATTAATTTTATTAATAATTATTTTTCTTAGTATATCTTTTTCAAATGTATAATATTTATTATAATTTATTATTAAATTCTTATCATAATTATATTTTGTTACTTAAATATATAATTTAATAAAATCAAAACTTATTATTTATTAAAAATAATATAAATAATATTAATGATAGTGATATTATTATCCTTATAAATATTCATATATTTAACAAAGTATATATAATTATATATTATATCTAGTATAATAATACCAATTATAATAATATTAATAAAATATTCATTTAATAATCTTCAAAATATTGGTGAAATTTTGAATCTAAAAAAGGAAAATCTCATAGAACACATAAATAAAATAAGAAAAGAAATAGGGCATGAAAATAATGATATCCAGATTCAAAAACTTATACTCAACGAAAATACTAATGAATTATGGATTATAACTCCAGATAGACCGGATAAATCAGCAATAATAGGAAAGGGAGGTTGGGTTGTAGGTAAACTTAAAGAAGAAACAGGTTTTAATAAAATCCATGTTGAAAGCTATTCAGATTTTTTATTAAGAGAATATCGAATGAAGTTTTCATTAGAAAGTTTAAATTCGTTTATTAAAGAGAATACTAATAATTACAATGATCATTCAGAACTAGAAAAGCCTGAATTTTTAAAACCAATGAAAAATTTAAAAGATCTTTTAGAAGAAAAGATTAATAATTTATATGACTTCAATTTAAAAGATTATTTTAACAGTAATACTTACAATGACCTAAATAGTGAAAATAAAAATGACAATAATAATCATGCAATAGTAGCATTGTCAGGAGGAGTTGATAGTAGCTTTTCACTAATTTTAGCTAAAAAACTTGGGTTTAATCCATTAGCTATCACAATAGATCCTGGAACTATTGTTCTTCCAAAACAATTTAAAGATAATATAAATAAGTTATGTAATGATTTAGATGTTAACCATGAATATATCCCTGTAAATTATAGTGAAATAATAAAAGATTCATTAAATGGAAGATTTCACCCATGTGGAAGATGTTCATCTGTTATTGAATCTACATTATTTGATTATGCAGAAAAGAATAATATTAAAATAGTAATCTTTGGAGACATGCTTTCAACTGGTTTTCAGTGCATAACAAAGCACACTTCTTCGATTGAAAATGAAAAACATCATCAAAATGAAGAAATAAAGAATAATAATACTAATAATCGTTCTAATAATATTAATAATACTAGTACTAATATCAATAGCAATAATAATAGTAATAATAATTATACTAATAATAAATTTAAAGAAAATAAATTTACTTATAGATTAAATTTGCCTGCAACACTATCAATTGGAAAAGAAGAAATCAAAAACACTGTAGCTAAATATAATTTAGGAAAAATAAAAGGTTTTGGCTGTCCTCTTTTATATGAAACACATAAAAAATATCCTTATTTAAAGAAGTTTTCAATACAGAGAATCCTTAGAGAAACTAGAGCCGGTGTATTAGAACCTGGTGAAGCTCTCAATTTAATATGGAGTTTTTATAATACAGAATAATTGAAAATAAGAAATAAAAAAATTAAAATAAATGTGTTTAATAAACTAATTATAATCTAAAAAAGATTATAAAAAGTTTAATACTCCGTAAGCTATTAAGACTAACCCTATTACATAAGCAACTATATTAGGGAAAACAATCACTAATATACCTGCGATAATAGCCACTATTCCTAATGCCAAATTTGTGTTTTTGGAATTCATAGTAAATATTATGTATTTAATTGTATATAATATTATCTAATTAATCGTTTATCATAACTATAACATTAAATTATTTAAAATTTTTATTAATATTATTTAAAATTATTTAAAGAATATATAATAAACACAAGGAAAAGAGATGAGAACATGAAAATTTGTCCAAGATGCGGATCACGAAATGTTGATTGGATATTACCTCAAAATCAGTCAATTTGGGAATGCAAAGATTGTGATTATACAGGACCTATTATTGAAGGGAATGCTGAATTAGCCAAAGAAATAAGAGAAAGTTATGAAACTAAACTAAAGAAAGAAAAAATTAAAAAAAATAAATCTTCTGAAAATAAAGAAAAAGAAGAAGTTGAAGAAGAATTAGAAGAAGATTTAAGTGATGAAGAAATAAATAGAAGATTAGATGAACTTAATATATAATATATTATAAAATTTTCAATTATTATAATCCAACTATTATAATTAAACAATTAAATTCAACTATTAAATTCTTCTATTTTTATTAATTTAAATTATGTTTATTGCATTATGACTAAATTTAGTTTTCAACACCTTTTTTAGCATATTCTTCTTTTAAAAAGTTTTTCATATTATTACAAGCTAATTGAACCATTTCTGGAGAAGGTCCACCTGGAACTTGTCTCATTTTAACATTTTCTAAAGGATCAAGTGCTTTTTTAATTAAATCATTAGATAATTTTAACTTATCAAAGCCTAAGTCATTAGCTATTCCATCAATAAATCCAGAATCAACATCACCAATTTCTAAATCCATTTCAATACAAAGATTTACAAGACGTCCAACTATTTTATGAGCTGTTCTAAATGGAATATTTCTTTCTCTTACCATAACATCAGCTAAATCGGTGACAGTTCCAAAATTAGCTCCAGCTAATTCTAAACATCTTTCTTTATTAATTGTTACAGATAAAACCATATCAGAAACGATTTTCAAAGTATCATTAGCTACTTTTATAGAATTCCAAAGATGAGGAGTTATTTCTTGTAAATCACGATTATAAGTATAAGGAATAGCTTTTAATATAGTCATTATAGTAATAAGTTCTCCATTAACCACGGTAGACTTAGCTCTAGCCACTTCAGCCACATCAGGATTCTTTTTTTGAGGCATTATAGATGAAGTTGAAGAAAATTCATCAGCCATTTCAATAATTCCAAACTCATAAGTACTCCAAAGAACCATTTCTTCACACATTTTAGATAAACTAGTACATAGAGTAGCTAAATCAAAAACAGTTTCAGCTATAAAGTCTCTTGCTGAGACTCCATCCATAGAATTTTCTAAATAGCTATCAAATCCAAGAAGTTTAGTAGTAAGTTCTCTATTAATCGGAAAACTTGTTGTAGTCATAGCTGCTGAACCAAGAGGATTTTGGTTGACCCTTTTATATGTATCAGCTAATCTCTGATAGTCCCTTTTAAGAGCTTGTGCATATGCCATGAAATTATGAGCAATAGTAATCGGTTGAGCATGCTGAAGATGAGTGTATCCAATAGTTACTGTTTCTTTATGTTCTTCAGCTAATTTTACAATGCCCTCAATAAATTCTAAAATATTTAACTGAATTTCAATGATTTTACCACGTAGTGTTAATCTTATATCAGTAGCTACTTGATCATTTCTTGACTTAGCTGTGTGCATGAATCCAGCTATACCTATACCTACCATATCTGTAACATAATTTTCAATGGCCATATGAATATCTTCAACAGAATGATCAAAAGTTAATGCATCAAATCCTTCGTCTTTAAGTTTAGTTAAAGCTTCAAGAATTTTATCAGCTACTTCATCATCGATTATTTTTTCATTTTTTAACATCAATACATGAGCAAAATTACATTTAATATCACTTTCAAAGATCTTTTTATCAGCTTCAAGTGAAGATGTATATTCAGCTGCACCTTTTGTCATTTTTTTATCTAATCTTCCACTTCGTAAATTCATTGAATACCCCAAAAAACTATTATTGAAATTTAATAATTTATTTTGATAATTTATTCATAAACATAATATAAATCAACAATTATTACTATTATTATTTATTTGAATGTAGTAATCTAGTAATTTAATAATTTAGTAATTTAGTAAATATTATCAAATAATACATCTATTTAAATAATATATCTATTTACCAAACAATATAATAAAACTATTTTATTACTATAAGTACAATAATACTGCAGATATAATAATATTATATACTAATTTAACTATTATTATTGATTTATTTTATTATTTATATTATTTAATATAATATTGATATAATGTTTTAAAGTTTAAAAAATTATAATTAACTTTAAGTAACTTTTTTATTAATTATTTATTCTATATTATATTATTATTCTATTAACTATTTATTAATTATCTTTTAAATAATTTTAAAAAGAATTAAAATAAAAATAAAAAATTAAAATAAGAGAATATAAAATAAAAATAGATAAAATGCAATAAATTGCTTTAAAATAAAATAAAACTAAATAAAAATAAAACTTAAAAATAAAAAATATAAAAAATTTAATTAAAAATAAAATATAAAAAATATATAATAAAATATATAAAAAAATTTAATTAAAAATCTAATTAAACTATAATCAAAAAAAATGATTTGAATTATTAATATAAATAATTATTAAAAATTTATAATAAAAATATAAAAAAATACTTATTATAAAAAATTATAAAAAGAAAAATTAATCTTTATTTTTGATTTCAGTATATCCACATTTTCCACAAGCATATCTATCACCATGATCAGCCATAAATACACCTCCAGAACATCGAGGACAGAATGGATTTTTTCTTTTTATTTTATCTCCATCAACTTCATAAAGTGTAGATTTTTTCATAATTTAGTCCTCCACAAATTTTAATTTGAATCTTCAGATTCCTCAGATTTTTCTTCAGAATCATTAGCTTCTTCTGATTCTTCAGAAGTTTCAGCTTCATCATCAACAACTTCTTCAACTTCAGGTTCTTTATTTTTAGCAATAACATGCTCAGTTTCGATACCTTCTAAACTGTCTTTTGAACCATAAATTTTTGCATAGCCAGCAGCTTTTGTCTCGCCAAAATGAGGTTGAATAGAATCAACCACAATTAAATCTTTTTTAGTATCTAATAAAGCTACTAATTTACTTTTAACATCTAATATTTTAGGTGTAGCTTCACCATCATAAATACAATTAAATTTAACCTCAGTTCTATCTAATGCACTATTTTCTTTCTTATTTATTATGTCAATTTCCATTTTTAAGCCTCTTTAACTTAATATAATATTAATTCAATAGCTAAACCCTTTTCAATGATTGAATAAGTTCATTAGCCCTATCCTTCACATCAGAAACATTTAAAAAAACTAATCCTTCATTAGGTTGTCCATAAAGAACAATTGAATTTTCAGGAGCCAATAATATGCATGGAAGAACTGCAAGATCTTCTTCCCCTTCAACAATAATAAGTTGTCTTTCATTATTTTTTGTTGCATTACTAATAGCTAATTCTATGGTTTCCCATAGATCATCAGTAATGGTTCCTGGAGGATTTTCAGCATTTAAAAAATTTTCTGTATAAATAATATCGTGATCATGATCTTTTCTTTGAATAAGATTATCAATAATACTAATATTTGGATAAATTTTATTTTTAAGAAGATTATTAGTAGTAGCATCTCCAACAGATATTAAAAACTTAGATGATTTAATTTTAGGTATTGCATTATCAAATATTGGATAAACTTCACCTAAAGGTTTTTTAAACTCATCTCTTAAATTTTTATCTAGGATTAACACTATTAAACCCCTTAATATATTTAATATAATTTAATTAATTTATTTTATAAAATTATTTAATTATTTTTATTATTATTAATTATTATTCATATAAATTACATAGATTATAATAAATCTAGTTTATAAACTATCTTGTTTGATTATCTTACTATAACAATTACCTAGTTATGAATTAACCTATTTATAACAATTATCTTACTCTTAAAGCATATTCACCAGGTAATTCAATATTTAATTCTTTTGCAATATCAGAATTTTCTGGATCAACAATTAGTAAAAGACCACTCCAATTAGTTGAAGTAGGATTGTTACAAACTGGGCAACGTTCTTTAGTAGATATTCTTTTACATGAAGTACAAGATTTCATACTCATTAAAATACATCCTAATTATCTTTTTAATTATTTTTTATTTTTGCTTTTATCTTTGCTTTTATCTTTGCTTTTATTTTTGCTTTTATCTTTTTCTGCTTCAATCCACTCAAATCGTCCTAAACCAGCTTGTCTCATAGTAAGACCAATTCTAGTTTCTTTTGTAGATTTACCTTTCAAACTAACAGCTACAATTCTAGCTCTAACTTTATTCCCTTCTTCAAGAGATTTTTTAGATTCTTTAGCAAGTAAAGCTCCTCTTTTTGAATCATAGTTAATATAATCATCAGTAACTTGTGAAACATGAACCAATCCATCCATTGGACCAATTCTAATGAAAGCTCCAAACTCAGCTATTTCAATAACTTCTCCATCAATGATTTCATATAATTCTGGTTTAAAGAATACTGCATTAAAAGTTACTTCATGGTAAGCAGCACCATCACCCATAATTACTTTTCCTTCACCAATAGTTTCTATATCATTCACACTAACAAGTAAACCTAATTTTTTATCAAGTCTACCATTGTAAGATTCATTTAAAGTTTCAATAGCTACTTCTTCTAGAGGATCTTCAAACCGATAAGGTGGAATTCTAACAGTATCCTCAATTTTTGTTAAATAATACAAGTAAATCCCTCATTAATAATTAATTCAGCATTTATCATTTAATAAATATAATATTTCAATATGATATATAATTCAATAATGAATTTTAATATTTTTCTTTGTAAAGATCAATAGACCGTATAGCTTCTTTTTTAGCTACTTCAGCATCTTCCCAACCCAAAACTTCTACTTTTTTTCCTTCAAGATTTTTGTAAGTCAAGAAAAATTCTTTAATTTCATCTAAAAGGTGAGAAGGAAGATCAGATATATTATTAATGTCTTTAAATTTAGGATCATCTACAGGAACAGCTAATATCTTGTAATCTTTATCTCCACCATCAATCATCCCCATAATACCAATAGGTCTTGAAGCAATTACACAACCTGGAAAAGTTGGTTGTTCCATCAATACCATAATATCCATTGGATCCCCATCATCATAAATAGTTTGAGGTATAAAGCCATAATCCGCAGGATAAACCACTGAAGAATATAATACTCTATCTAAAGCAAATGCTTCCATTTCTTTATCATATTCATATTTGTTTCTTGATCCTTTTGGAATTTCAATTACTGCATTTATTACTTCAGGAAATTCAGATCCTGGAGTTAGTTCAGTCCATAAATTCATACTTTCCACCATTAATTTAAATCAATATATCTTCATATATTTTATTTATATATTTTTAAATAAGTAAATTTTATTTAAATTTATCTAAATCTATCTAAATTTGTCTAAATTTATCTAAATTTTGAAATTTAAGAGATAATCATTCTAAATAACCATCAGCAACAACATATTTTTTTTGACGTAGATAAATAACAGTTATTCCATGTTCTCTTGCTTTTTTTCTTAGTTCAATATCATTAGTAGCTAAAACTTTTGAAGTTCGAATTAATGCATCATCAACAGATTCATTAGTTTTAAGAGATATATCTTCAATTTTAATATTGGACGACTTAGCTATTTTTAGAGCTATTCCTGCTGCAACCCTGTCTTTGCCTTTTAAATTCTTTTTTAAGCCAACTAACTCATTTATTACGAAATTTGGAGTGATTAACTTATAAGAAGGAAAAGCTTTTTCAAGTTCATCAATTATATCAACATTGAACTGAAAGGGAATCATGAAAAATTTGTATCAATGACAATTACTTTTTCATTTTTATTATTATTCATATTAATATCCCTATTATCAAATCATCAAATAAAAACATGCCAGATTAGGATTATTGGATAATTCCATAACCAATTAATCTCCAACGAGCTCCAACACGACGACTTAAAGCTACTCTATCTCCTTTATCCGCACAAACTGGTAATTTCAATGTTACTTGAACATTACCTTTAACTTTAGTTACAACCCCAATAGTAGTAGTCGTACCACAATTAATCATTAAAGGTTCTTTAATTTTAATTGGAGCAACATCTCGCTCTTCTTTAGTACCAACAACACGATCTAAAAGATGAGTTTCCATTTCAAAGCTGTGTAAAACATCAGGAAGAGTTCCAGGTTCTCCAGCTACAGATCCAGATAATGAATCTGCCTTAGTAAGAGAAGGATCTAATTTAGTAGCTATTCCTACAAGACCACCAGGGCCAATTTCATCAACATCTTCCCCACCAGCATTTAATCCAATGATTTCAGATGTTAAAGAAATCCAAGCATTTTTACCAGCATGTTTATTTTCAATACCTGGCCTAATTTCAATATCTTGTCCTTCTTTTAAAGTCCCTTGAACTAATGTTCCTCCAATAACTCCTCCCCTAATGGTATCGGGATGAGATCCTGGTTTATTTATATCAAAGGATCTAGCTACATGCATCCTTGGAGGTTTGTTAGGATCACGTTTAGGTGTTTTAATTTTTTTATCAATAGCATCTATTAAAATATCAATATTTGCCCCTTGTTGAGCTGAAACAGGTATAATAGGAGCACCTTCTGCACAAGTACCTTTAACAAACTCTTGTATCTCTTTGTAGCTTTCAATAGCTCTTTCTTTTGAAACAATATCAATTTTATTTTGAACTACAATAACATCAGTCACACCAATAACATCAAGAGCCATTAAATGCTCTTTAGTTTGAGGTTGTGGACAATATTCATTAGCAGCTATTACTAATACTGCACCATCCATTATTGCAGCACCAGATAACATAGTAGCCATAAGAGTTTCGTGTCCAGGAGCATCGACAAAGGATACTTTTCTTAAAATTTCAGTTTCCTCACCACAATGTTCACAAGTTAAAGCTGTAGTATAACATAATGGTTCACCACATTTGTTACACTTTCTAAATTCAATATCAGCATATCCTAAACGAATTGATATACCTCTTTTAGTTTCTTCGCTGTGAGTATCTGTCCAGATACCTGATAATGCTTTGGTAAGAGTTGTTTTACCATGATCGACATGACCCACTAGCCCTATGTTAACATCAGACTGTACTTTCACAGATTACACCTGCAATTTTTTATTATTAAAATATTTGTATTTCCATACATAATTCCATACATATTACTGATTATGTTCGTAATATTCATTATATAATCCTTTATTATTCTATCTATATTATTTATTTTATAATTTATATAATTTTTATCAAATATTAGATAAAAAATTATAAATTTATTTATAAAAGACCATATTAATAAGATATAATTAATTACTATTCTGCAGGAGCTTCGCCTTCTGCTTCAGCTTCTGCTTCAGGATTAAGTATATCATTAATTGATTTATTACCAGCTTTAGATACAATAGTACTAATTTGAACAATATCATCAGAGATAGTATTTCCTCTTAATGTTTTTCTTCTTTTAACACCTGCAGCTTTAGGTTTGTAACCTACTCCACCAGTTAATAAACTTTTAACTCTTCTAGGACCTTCGATATCTTTTTTCATAGGAAATCCATTCTTATCACTTCCACCAGTGATTTTTAATGTATATCCTTCAAGTCCTATTAAATCTCCATCTAATTCATCACCAATAGCTAAACCAATAATTTGTCTTTCATTAGTATCTACTTCTATTTGGTAACTTTCACTTTTATCTGAAACAACAACTTTAAATGCCAAAAAATTCCTCCTTTACATTTCTTATTGTTAATAAATTTCTAATTTAATAATCTTTATATTGATTATTTAAATCATTACTAATAAAATTATTAATAACTCTTTTAATAATCATTTAATTAATCTTTTAATAAATCTTTTAATAAAATATTCTACAACATTAAGTAAATTATTCAAAAAGTCCAAATGTCCCCCAATCAGGATCAATTTTCCTTTTAATAGTTAAAATTTCATTTAAGGTTTCAAATTCATCTTCACTTAACTTGTCTTTGAGTTCTCTTTCTAAAATTTTATAATGTTTTTCTGGAATATCAACATATAGAGTATCTCCTTCTTCAAAGTCTTTTCCAACAATTGCATCTTTAATTGCCATTGCTATTTTTTGACCTTTAGTAATAGAAGGCAGATTATCTCCTTTATCTTGCATACTTTCGATAACCCCAACGATATCTCCATTTTCATTCATAAGAGAATAACCTTGTTTAACAGTTCCACTAAGGACTTCAATTCCTGCTATAGCAGGTTTACTTTGTCTGAATACGAGTTTAGGAATACTTCGGATTTTAGCAGGTTTAATAATAGCATCAAGCCATTTTTTCTTCTGTTCTTTTTCTTTTTCCTTAATCCAATTATCATATTCTTCAGTAATTTGATAAATAACATTACCAGAAAATAGTTTAATATTAGAATTAGCTAATTCTTCCTTAGCAGTTGGATGAACTTTAACATTAAAAGCAATGATGACTCCATGAGATGGGTCTTCTTGACTTACAATAGATGCATTAATAACATCTCTTTTTGAAACATCACCAATTTCAGCAGTTCTTATTGGAATATCCATATCTTGAAGTAAATTTACAAGAGCTTCAAGAGAACCAAGAGTATCTGCTTTAGCCATTACTCCATTTTCATTAGTATGAATTGTAATATCTTCCATTTCTTGTAATATTTCTTCTTTAACATGATCTCCATCTTTAGTTACCCTAAGTGGAGAACCAGAAATAACATCCTCAAGATTAGGAGCTGCAATTTTAATACCTGCAGCAGCTACAACTTCATCAACTTTTTTGAATTTTTTCTTTGAGTCTCTCATCTCTTCCAAAGGAAGAGGTCTAAGAATTGATCTTATTTTAGTTGTTAAAACATCCCCATTTTCCATTAAAGCAATTTCATCATCTTTTTTAAGAATACCATCATAAATAATAGCATCTAGGGTAACACCAAGACCAATTTCTTCTTTAATTTCAAGCACAGTTCCTTTAGCTGGAGAATTTTCTTCAATCTTAAGTTGCTCAGTTAAATATTCTTGGGCAAGGCCTAATAACATTGCAAGGAGCTCAATAATTCCTTCACCAGACTGAGCACTTATAGGAATAATACTAATTTGTGAAGAAAAGTCACTAATACGGTCAAATCTTTCAGATTGGAAACCTTCTCTATGTAAAATTCCAACAAGTTCATAGATTAGTTTGTCTAAATCTAATTGAACACTTTTTGCCTGATTTTCAAAAGATTTCGAAAAAGATTCATTTTCATGAACTTCCCATCCAAAAATTTTGTCTATTTTATTTGCAGCTATAATAAAAGGAGTTTTATACATTTTAAGAATGTTAAGAGCCTCATAAGTTTGAGGTTTAAATCCTTCATTAATATCTACAATAAGAATAGCTAAATCAGCTAAAGCACCACCACGCTTTCGAAGGCTAGTAAAAGCTTCATGCCCTGGAGTATCAATGAAAAAAAGACCAGGAATATCTTTTTGGATAGATAACTTTCCAATAAATTTGCCACAAATATTCTCTATTGTTTCAATAGGTATTTCAGTAGCACCAATATGTTGAGTTATTCCACCAGCTTCTTTAGCAGCTATAGTACTACCTCTAATAAAGTCAAGCAGTGTTGTTTTACCATGATCCACATGGCCAAGAACTGATACAATAGGAGATCTGATTTTCATGTAATTATAATAATTATTTAATTTAGATTTATTTCTAGATTAAGATTATTTAATAAATATTGATTAATTAATAAATATTGATAGTATTAATTATTAATTGTAAATTAATTATTAATTTTAATTCAACTTTTTAATCAAGTTTTATTATCAATTTTATTCATAAATCCAAGTTTCATCAGCAATTTCAAAATCACAAATCTCATCTTCTTTGAAAAATAGAGCAATTTCTCTTTCTGCTGAAGCAGGAGAGTCAGAAGCATGAATGATATTTCTACCCATATCCATTGCAAAATCTCCTCTAATAGTTCCAAGATCTGCATCTTTAGGATTAGTTGCCCCTACAATTTTTCTGATTAATGATATTGCATCATCGCCTTTGATTACCATAGCAAATGAAGGTGAAGAAGTTATATAGGTAACTAAATCATTAAAAAAAGGTTTTTCTGCGTGTTCACCATAGTGTTCTTTTGCAAGACTTTCATCAATTTTTAAAAGTTTACAAGCAACAACTTGAAGTCCTTTTTCTTCAAAACGGGAGAGAATTTTTCCCATTATCCTTCTTTGTACAGCATCGGGTTTCATCATAACGAAGCTTTTTTCCATCATTTTTTGCCTCTAGTTAATTTTCTTTAACCCATTTGACTTTTCTTGGAACTCTTCCAAGTTTAATCATGTTTTTTTCACATTTACTACTACAGAAGAAGTATATGGATCCGTCTTTTTTAACATACATCTTACCAGTACCTTCTTCTATTTCTTCTTTACAAAATGAACAAGTTCTCATAATATTCACCTTAGAATTAAAGTTAATTAAGAAATCCATGTTTTTATAGTATAATAACTACAAAAACACCTTATGGAGTCTTAATCTCCTTAGCCTCTCTAATTGTGTCTAATAACATCAAAATATCTCCTTGTCTAACAGGACCCATGATATTTCGAGTTAATATTCTTCCCTTGTCTCTTCCATCGAGGATTCTGCATTTAACTTGCATTACCTCTCCAGTCATTCCAGTTCTTTTTAGAACTTCAATAACTTCTGCTGGAGTTCCTTCTTCCATATAATCACCTGTTAATATGAATTAAGCTGAATTTTCTAAATTTTATATCAATTTTTGACTTTACTTTAGAAAATTTCTGCTTTTTAAACAGATCGAGAAAATAATTAGTTTTTAAGTTCTTCGACTTTTTCCACGATTTCTTTTACTAATTCTTCTGCTTCACCAGCATCTACAATAGCAGCTGAAGCTGTACCAACATTTAAACCTGCTGCTCCACCAACTGCTTCTTTAGTTGGTAAGTAAACATAAGGAATTTCTTTTTCTTCAGCAAGAACTGGAATATGTGCAACAATTTCTGCAGGATCAACATTTTCTGCAATTACAACAAGTGCTGCGTTTCCTCTTTCTATAAATTTAGTAACTTCGTTAGTTCCTTTAGCTACTTTTCCAGTATTTCTCGCGGTTTCTAATGCTTCTTCAGCTTTTTCAGCTATTTCCTCTGGGGTATCAAATTTTACATAAATTGCTTTTGCCATATTATTTACCTCCTTTTTCATCTGGCATTTGCCATCCATCGGCAAATATTATAACTGCAGCTCGAATGAGTTAAAATAATTTTTATTAAAATTATTTATAATTATTTGTAATAATTTATAATTATCTGCTGTTATAACAAAATATAATTTAAATATCCAGATTATATTATTTTCTATAAAAATAATGTAATCAGATTATATTAGATTATATTATAATTTAATATTAAATAATTCAATATTAAAAAGTCTATATAAAGCATAGTGATAAATAACAATAAAATAAGCTAAAATTAAGATATTAATCAAAATATCAATAGGACAAAAAGTCAATTTTAGCTAAAACATCATTACACAATAGTCAAAGACTAATTGCATCAATTATAGCTTCATAATCTCAAAAATTCAAAATTTAGTCAAAAATATTAATGATAAATATTTAATGAAATAAATGTCTTGAGAATAGACTATATTAAATATATTTTTATAGCATATAAAGCTTTTCAAAAATAGACCAAATAAAAACAAAATAATGAAATAAATAAAAAATATAGAAATAAATTAACTTAATAAAATAAAAACAAAAGAAAAATTAATAGAAAATATTACTCAAATATTACAAAATAGATAAACTAAATTGTTTAATATTTTCGTATTAGCAAGTTTTAGTAGCTAATTTAATATCTTCTACTTTTACAGTTTTTCTTCCAGCATGTCTTGCGAAACCGACTGCTTTAGCAGCGATGTCGTTTCCACATTCTTCTATAGCTTCAGCTAATGCTTCTTTAGCACCATCACTGACTCTGTCAGCACCAGCGTTTTTTAAGATTCTGCCGATAGGAGCAATTGGTAATTCCATATTTTCA
Source organism: Methanobrevibacter sp. TMH8 (assembly GCF_020148105.1). Taxonomy (NCBI): domain Archaea; kingdom Methanobacteriati; phylum Methanobacteriota; class Methanobacteria; order Methanobacteriales; family Methanobacteriaceae; genus Methanobrevibacter; species Methanobrevibacter sp. TMH8. Next base: position 2,229 of record NZ_JAHLZE010000027.1, on the reverse strand, counting down.
CCTCATAAATTTGTATTTAATACTGTATCTTTCATCATATATAAAGATATTGGTCCAATGTAAGTAAATTTCAATATAATAAGAACTTTGACAATGTAATTTTATAAAAAACATAACGATTTATCATAATTAAATATGTGAACAAGAACATTAATTTAGATAGTTTTGAATAAAATTTTCAAAAAATAAAGTCAGATAATAGACAATATAATTATGTTTTTTAAAATATAGAAATATAAATTATAAAGATATGATTACTCTCAAATATAATTACATTTTAGAATGTTTATAGAAATTATGTTTAAAATTAAATTTTTGACAATTAATTAAATTTTTATTATAATGTTTGATTAGACTTTTAATAATTTTTAAATTCATATATTATTTTATTATTGGTAAAATTGAAAGTGAAATATATAATTATGATTATAAAAAATGCCTTAAATGTTAAAAAAATAAAAATAGAAAAAATAAAAGAGAATAAAAATAATTCTCTCAAAAGAAAGTTTTTAATTATATTTCTGTTTTTTCCACACAGCTATACCAAGTAGATTTAGTAAAACTAATAATATAGCAAATAATGGAATACCTGTTTTTTTCATACTTACTCCTGCATTAACAAAGTTAGTATTATTGGTTGTATTATTTGGATTATTACTGAATTTTAAAGTTGTACTATTAGAAGAAGGAGGATATATTTCATCCCCACTAAATACAGTAGTGAGTACATAATCCCCATTCTTTAAAGGAGTGTTAGATGTATATTCTAATTGAGCTATACCCTCATTATTAGTCATTGCTTGTCCAACATAGTGACCATTAACATAGAATTTAATAATTTTGTTAGCTAATGGATTACCATTTTCATCAGTTAATCTACCTGTTATAATTATTGATTTACCATTATCACTGACTTTACCAGTGATCGCAATACTTGTATTATGAGAAGTTGTATTTTTTGGTTTGGCAGTGATATTTTCAGTAATATTAGAGTTATTAGTATTATTGTTGATATTTTGCTGATCTGCTGTGACATTAATACCGTTAACAATAACACCAATACCATTAACACGGACAGTAATAACAAGTTCGCCAGATTGACCATTATTTAAATTACCAATAGTCCAAATACCAGTATTTCCATTGTATATACCTATAGAAGCATTACTACTTAGATATATAAGAGCATTAGGTAATTTTTCATTAATAATAACACCAGTTGCATTATTAGGACCATAATTAGTTACAGAAATGGTATATGTTATAATCTGACCATTAATGACAGTTTCATTAACATTAGCTACTTTAGTAACTGTTAAATTAACTGCCGGATCAATATTGATAGTTGAGTTATTACCAACAGTTGTGTTATCTCCAATATTTGTATTATTAGTAGTGACATTAGCAACATTTGAAATAAGACCAGTACCATTAATAATAACTGTAAAAGTCAAATTAACACTATCGCCAGCACTTAAATTACCAATAGTCCAAATTATAGTATGATTATTACCATAATAAGAAACTCCTGAGTAATTACCAACAAAAATAAGTCTTGGATCTAAAATATCACTAACTATAACATTAGTTGCATTATCAATACCATGATTAGTCACAGTAATTGTATAACTTAAACTTTGTCCATAGCTTGCATTTGTAACATTAGCAGTTTTTGTAATAGTGAGATTAACATATGGCCTAACAGTAATATTAGTTGTAATATTACTATCATTAGTATCATTATTAATATTAGTCTGATCCACAGTAACATTAACACCATTACTAATTATACCAGTTCCATTAATTTGAACAGTGATCACTAATATAGCAGTATCACCATTAGCCAAATTACCAATAGACCAAACACCAGTAACAGGATCATAAGAACCTTGACTAGCAACACTACCAACATAAACAAGGGTGTTTGGAAGCACTTCATTTAAAACAACTCCAGTAGCATTATCATGACCATGATTAGTCACAACAATAGTATAATTAATCACATCACCATCAAACACATCACTAGTAACATTAGCAGTCTTTGTCACAGTTAAATTAACCTCAGGCACAACAGTAACATTCTCAGTAACATTAGAACCATTAGTATCATTATTAGTATTATTCTGATCCGCAGAAACATTAACACCATTAACAACAACACCAGTACCATTAACACGAACAGTAATCACCAAAGTAACACTATCACCATTAATCAAACTACCAACAGAC
>NZ_JAHLZE010000026.1 GCF_020148105.1 Methanobrevibacter sp. TMH8 | reverse complement strand
CAGCTAATCATTATCTGAATATCTGGCTTGGTTGTTTGTGTTTAATTCTTTAAAAAAGAATTTTTATAATTAACCTACTGTTTAATTTTCAAAGTTCATTTTTGTTTTGCCCTTTTCTTAAGGACAAGTAATACTATACCACCTTAATTTAACATCGTCAATACTTTTTTAAAATTTAATTTTATTTTTTTATTTTTTTTGAGTTTTATGTTGAAATTTACACATTATACAGTTTTATTAATATTACATTATCTAAATAAAAATAACATAATATTATAATTAAAGTAGTCATTTAAAATAATAGACCACTTTAATTATTAAATTTTTAAATTAATCAACTTGACTTAATAATCTTTTAGTTATATCTCTTAGTTTCATTTCTCCAACTTCTTCATGAGTTATTGCTACAACAGCTTTTATTCTATCTTCTGAATTATCCCACTTATATGATCTAACATTAAGAATAGCACCTTCTGGCATTAATTCTTCTAAATCTACACCAATTTCATCTGCTAAAGTCATATATTCATCAAATAAATCTTCTGTTTCCATTTCACTTAATTCATATTCTTCTTTTATTATTTCATTTAACTCTTCAATATCTACACTAATTTGGAATGCAATAGTATCTTCTCTTTTAGATCCTTTGCTTAAATCTTTATCTACTCTAAATGGACTTTCATTCTCTATTAATGATTTAATTTCTTCACTATCTACAATTTCATTACCGAATAATATGTACATATATAATTCTCCTCATCCTGTGTTAATTATTTAGCCAATGATTCAATTAAACACTCTTCTAAAGAATTTTTAATTCCTTTTTCTTTTGCAACCCTTATTAAATATGAGTATTTTGATTTTTTAGCTTCTAAATCGTATATAGCTACATCAACTAACTCCGGATCACTTACAAATTGAAAAAAATTCTCAGCATGTTTAATTTCTAATTGTGCTGCCTTTATTTCTTTTATAATTTTTTTATTCTCTATATCATATTTTAAAGTTTTTTTTCTAGGCATAAAAATTCCTCCAATAAATTTATTATCTACCTAGAATCTTGCCAAAAATAACTTTATATATACCTATCTATGTCTTTTTAATGTATATATTACATCTTTAATCCTATTTTGACAATAGATAAAGCTTTCCTAAAATTAACAATAAAAAAACATCTAATTTATTCAAATTAGATGTTTTACACTGGTGGGATTAACAGGGCTCGAACCTGTGACCCCCTGCTTGTAAGGCAGGTGCTCTCCCAGCTGAGCTATAATCCCGGATATTTATTTATGGTGCGCCCAAAGGGACTCGAACCCCTAACCTTCTGATTCGTAGTCAGACACTCTATCCAGTTGAGCTATAGGCGCATTATTATATTGGAGGCGACACCCAGATTCGAACTGGGGATCAAGGAGTTGCAGTCCACTGCCTTACCACTTGGCTATGTCGCCATTTTTCAATATATAAAAAAATGGTGATCCATCCGCGACTCGAACGCGGGACACCCTGATTAAAAGTCAGGTGCTCTACCGACTGAGCTAATGGATCAACTTTTATGGGGTGGATAATGAGAGTCGAACTCACGACCTCCAGAGCCACAATCTGGCGCTCTAACCAACTGAGCTATCCCCACCATATATTGGTCGAGGTGGAGGGCCTCGAACCCCCGGCACCATGGTCCCACTCCACGTGCGCTACCAAGCTGCGCGACGCCTCGATATCTGCTTTAAATAAT
>NZ_JAHLZE010000025.1 GCF_020148105.1 Methanobrevibacter sp. TMH8 | reverse complement strand
TTTCCATATGAGAAACGGAGTTAAAATCAAAACCAAATACATCAAAATCAAATCAATAGCTCCAGGAAAGAAAATATCAATAATCGTCAGCTACTTCCCAGACAAAGCAAACCACAGATACTGCATAGCACACTTCCAAATTGACCCAAAAAACAAAAACAAAGAAATAATATTAGCTAACAACAAAAAATCAATTAGCTTAAAACACTAAAAATAAAACCAAAACAATTCAAAGGATAAATTAACTCTTTTTATCCTTTCTTCTATTTTTTATTTATTACTTTTTTTATTTTTATTTTAAACTTTAAATTTTTTAATTAAATTTAATCTATAATTCAATGATAATATAATTGACTTATTAATAATTGATAAATCAACTAGATAAAAATTATATTATTTTTAATATTATTAGCCATAAGGAATAATTTAAATAAAGAAATTTAGCTATTTACAGCATAATAAGCTTTAATTTTATTTATTCGATTACTTTTCTAAAAGATCATAAAATAAATATAAAAATATCAAAAAATGCAAAAAATAATAAATAAAAAAAGTAAAAAGAACTATATCCCAAATATACTAATAAACCAATTAATTGTCATGAAAGAGAGCATTATTCCTCTTTAAGTGCATTATACCATCCTTTAGGAGTTTCTTGTCTAAAAATTGGTCTGATAAAACTCCTATGAATTGTTTGAAGGAGAACTTTAAACATATTTCTATGTTTAATAAGATATTTTGGTCTTGTATAAAATTTAATATATGCTTTAGCTAATTTTCTCTCAACGAAGCTTTTACTTAAACCCAACTTTTCATAATTAATAACAGATTTAAGAACTGTATAATCATCCCATCCATTTGTGGAAAGGAGATTTCCATCATTTAATTGTGAATGTATGGGCGTTCCTGGAAAAGGAGTTAATATAGAATATTGAGAATAATCTGGATCTAACTCTATGGAAAAATTAATGGTTTCATCCATTTCTTTAGAAGTTTCACCAGGATATCCTAAAATAAAAGAGCCAATAACATCAACACCTACTTCTTTAGCAGTTTTAAAAGCATCTCTAGCTTGTTGCAGAGTAATTCCTTTTTTCATAAGATCTAACACTCTTTGAGACCCAGATTCCACACCACAGTACAAAGTTTTCATACCAACATTTTTAAGAGATTCTAAAAGTGATTTATCAACAGTATTAACTCTTGAAGAAGCTACAAAACTTACATCAATATTTCTTCTCTTAATTTCATCGGCAATTAGTTTAGCTCTTTTTTTATTTAACATGAAAATATCATCTAAAAAAGCAACATCCTTAAGACCATATTTATCAACTAAAACTTCCAATTCATCAACTACATTATCTGGACTTCTTGTTCTGAATTTTTTACCCATTATAAGAGAAGATGAACAATAATTACAAGAATAAGGACAACCCCTACTAGTTATCATTCCTCCAGCTTGATTGGATAATTTATATGACTTGAATGGGATAAGATGTCTTGCAGGGAAAGGTAAACTATCTAAATCTTTAATCAAAGGACGAGGTTCATTAATTTTAATTTGTTCACCGTGAAATCCTTCATTATGATTTCTACCCTTATAAATTCCATCACTAGAAATCCTATCAATATCAACATTATTACTATCAATCGCAGCACTATCAATTCTGCCACTAGAAATCCGATCCCTATAAACTATTCCTTTAATATCAGAAAAATTTTCAATATTCTCATAAATTGAATATTTATCAGCCACTTCAACTAAAGTTTCTTCACCTTCACCTATTACAACTACATCAAGGTTTGGTTCTTCATTTAGAGTTTCTACAGGTAAAAAAGTACTATGTGGGCCTCCAATAACCGTTAAAGCATTAGGTAATTTTTCTTTAACAGCTCTAATATATTTTAAAGATTCTTTTATAGTAGCTGTAGTAGCTGTAACTCCTACAACTAGAGGATCTATTTTCGAAACAATATTTGAAATTTTCTCAGACCCTTCCTGATACAAATCATCATCTAATATTTTAACAGAAAAAGAATTTTCTTCAAGCATTCCACCAAGATACATCAAATTTAAAGGAGGTACATTTAATCCTAAACCATTTTTAACAGCAGTATTATCAATTGGATTTATTAAAAGTACATCATAATTACTCATATAATCACCCGTGACAGTTTAATTATATATCAATTTAATTTTCCAGTCACTATTTATCATTAATATTATTATTTCAATTATTTATTACAATATTTTATAAATTAATACTTTTAATCAATATTTACAAATCAATATTTAAAATTAATATCAATCGATTAATTATTTATTAAAATCAAGTATCAGATAATCTTCACTAGAATCAGCAGCTACAGACACTTTTTCTTCAACTATTTTAGATTTCAAAATATCCCACTCTTTTTGATTATGAGTACATCCAGGATCAGGAGCTAAAATGTCTCCAAAATAATTATAAGCTCTGGCTCTGCAACCTCCACAAATATTATGAGAATCACATACTCCACAATGGCCTTTGAGAATTTCTTTATTTCTGAGCTGTTTTAAAGTATTATTATTCGCCCATAAATATTCAAAATCATCAGTGATGATATTTCCTAATTTTACATCATCATCATGAGGGAAAAATACACATGGAAACATATCCCCATTAGGTTCAATATTCATATAAAACCTTCCAGCACCACAGCCCCCAATAAAATCAGCTAATTGGGCTATCATAGGATTACTATATTCTGCATTGTAAAAATGAGTTGGAATAATATTTGAATCATCATCAATATTATTATTGTTTGAATTTATATTGTCAACAACTGATGCATATTGCGGGGCTGTAGAGAGAATCTGCATATCATCACTATTTTTACTATAAGCATTAACAAGAAGATTTTCTCGTTCTTGTGGTGATAGGTCTAAATCTAAAATTTCTGCCCCATTTCCTGTAGGAATAAAATTATATAACATAAACCAATCAATACCGATATCTTTTAAGAAATCAATCATTTCTGGAATTTCATCAACATTATGTTCAGTTACAGTAGTTGCTACCTCTACAAAAATACCCATATCTACAAAATTTTCTATTGATTGAACAGCTCGATCCCATGCCCCATTTACTTTTCGAAAAGAATCATGAGTTTCAGGATTTAAACCATCTAGACTTATTTGAACAAATTCTAACCCATTATCAACAAATTTACTAGCTTTTTCCTTATCTTTCAATGTATAACCATTAGTAGCAATAGCTGGAAACATTCCATTGTCTTGAGCTGAATTAATAAAATCTAATATATTTGGATGAATAGTAGGCTCACCACCAGAAAAAGCTATTGAAGTAACTCCAACCTCTCCCATAACTTCCAAACTATTAATAATTTGATCTTTTGAAAGTTCATCTTTTCGTTTAACTGATGCTCCTTCATAACAATGAACACATCGCAAATTACATGCATTTGTAATATTCCAAACAATTTGGAAAGGAGCTCCTGGAACAAAAGGTTTATTAACCCCAAAAAGAGCAATACCTTTAATAACACTTGTTAAACCTTTTATCCAATACTCATCAGCCATTGCTTCTTTAAGTTCATCAACAGTCATACCAAAACTATTGGCTCCTTTTTTAACAATGTAACCTACAGCTTTAGATAAAACTTTACAATTAAAACAAACATCATCTTTTTTACCCAAATAATATTTTAATGAACTTTCAAGCTTAGAAGAACCATCTTTTTCACAATACTCTAGAGTTTTTTGAAGAATACGGCTTGAAACGGGATTATCAGCAACTTTTTTAAATAAACCAATCATATCCCCTAATTCTAAACCATTTGAATTATCATATTGATTATCAGCATCATAATTATTGTTATATTGATTTTTCATAGAAACATCCCCTGTAATATATTAAATTTATTAATAAGAAACAATTCTTAAAAAATTAATTTAAAAAAATTAATTATTTAAAAATTAACAATATCCATAGATAATTGAAAAATTAAGCTATGGAATAGATTTATGACTAGCAGAGCATTATTATAAGTATATTACATATTATAATAATCTACAATCATATATTATTGAATTATCCTACTATTAAATATGCTAAGATAATTTCATATTACCGACTCAATTAAATATTAATTTAACTGTTTTATTTATCTATAAATGATAATTGCAAAATTTTTTAATTATCTAAGTTTAAATAAAGAATATTTATTATAGAAAAATAATAAAATTGTTAAATATAACTCTATTTAAATGCAAATTATCAATACAAAACAGAAATCTGTACATATGTGTTAAAAAGAATATAAAAAAAACTCAAATTAATGAGGTTATATACAGAATTCTAATAAAATATGATATTAATATATGTCATGATAATTATTTATAATTTACTATTTTTATAATATATTTTTAATAACATAATTTTATATTTTTATTATTTTTAAAAATTATATTTTTAAATTTATTTTTAAAATTATACTTCTAAAATTAAATTTTTTATAATTTCATAAAATATACTATTTTTAATCAAATTTTTATAAAAATAAAAAAATAAAAAATAAATTTGATATAGAAACATTTAAATATGAACATATGAATATATACTCATATGTCAAATCAAGGTTGTGAAATAAAAAGTATTAGAGAAGGAGTTATTGAAGAAGTTACAGAAAAAATGTCTAGTGATGAAACATATCATGAAATAGCTAATCTTTTCAAGACACTTGGAGATTATAATAGAGTAAGAATATTATGTGCACTTAGCTATCAAGAATTTTGTGTTTGTGAGCTCTCATTGCTTTTAGATATGAGCCAATCGGCAATTTCACATCAATTAAGATTACTTAGAAATAAAAATATTGTGAAATTTAGAAAAGAAAATAAACAAATCTTTTATTCCTTACAAAACGAAGAAATTATATCAATGATAAAAAAGGCAGTTGATTATGAATCTTAAAAACAAAAATAATCGTTTAATTGAAGAAGAAAACTGTGATTGCAAAGAAGAAAATTCTAAAGAAGAAAATTGCAGCTGTGAAAATAAGCCTATAGAAGAAAAAAGCTGTGGTTGCGAAGATGAACCAGACAACGAAGAAAGCTGTGGTTGCGAAGATGAACCAATCAAAGAAGAAGATTGTGGTTGCGAACATGATCATGATGAACATCAAGGTTGTGGATGTGAACAAGGATTACTTGAAAATATAGATAAAATTGAAGAAAAAGACACAAAAAAACCATTAATTATACTTGGAATAGGAGTTATTATATTTTTAATAGGATACTTTGTGTCTACTTTAAGTTTTAATCTAGGTAATATTTTCAATCAAGATTTAATTTCTCAATTAATCTATTTAATAGTAGTAGTAATAGTTGGACAAGGCATAATAAGATATGGGATAAAATCATTACTAAAAAAGGAAGTTAAAATAGAATTATTAATGACTATAGCTACTATAGGTGCATTTCTACTTGGAGATGGAGGAGAAGGTGCATCACTAATTTTACTATTCTTCCTTGCAGAATATCTAGAAAATTATTCTTTAGATAGGTCTAAACGTTCACTTTCAACATTAGTAAAATTATCTCCTGATATAGCTACTGTAAAAAGAAATGTGGAAAATAAAACAAAAGAAATTGAAGTAAATGTAAAAGACCTTTCTATTGGAGATATTGTAATTGTAAAACCTGGAGATAAAATTCCAATAGATGGAGTTATTGTAAAAGGAATGACTTCAGTCAATCAATCATCAATTACTGGTGAAAGTTTAGCAGCTACTAAGTCTAAAGGTGATGAAGTTTATGCTTCTACTATAAATGAAGATGGATATATAGAAATAGAAGTTAGGAAAAAATCTAGTGAAACAATTTTTTCAAAAATAATTGATTTAATCAAAGAATCAGAAGAAAAAAAAGCAAAAATAGATCTTTTTGTAGATAAATTTGCTAAATATTATACTCCATCAATTATTATATTAGCTATGTTTGTAGCTATCATACCACCATTACTTTTTGGTCAGAATATTAATGAATGGGTTTATAGAGCATTGGTCTTATTAGTTATTTCATGTCCTTGTGCAATAGCTATTTCAACACCAGTTTCTATAGTTTCAGCTATTACAGCAGGAACTAAAAATGGTATAATTATTAAAGGTGGAGAATATATAGAGGAATTAGCTAAAATAAAAGCTATAATGTTTGATAAAACTGGAACTCTTACTGAAGGTAAGTTAGAAATAACTAATGTAAGTTCAATAAATGATTTCAGTGAAAATGAAGTGATAGGAATTGCTTCTATTTTAGAAAAAAAATCTAAACACCCTATAGCTAAAGCATTTGATGATTATATAAAAAATAAAAATATTGATACAGATAACACTGAGAATAACACATATTTAGAAGAAAAAGAAGTTCATAATTTCCAATCAATAGCAGGAAAAGGATTAACAGCTGAAATCAATGGAGAAACTTTTTATGTAGGTAAAAAAGAACTATTTGATTTCAATGATAATCTAAAAAATGATATTGATTCCTATTATAGTAGTTATAATGATTATAATAATAATTCTGATAAATCCGATAAATCTAATAACTTTGATAGTATAGGAAAAACTAGTGTTATTGTTGGAACTGAAAACAAAATATTAGGTTTCATAAGTTTATCTGATAAAATTCGTGAAAATGGTCCAGAAACTATTAAAAGTCTCAAAGAAAAATCTATTGAAACTATAATGTTAACTGGTGATAATTCAGCTACTGCAAAAACTGTAGCAGAAAACCTTAACCTTGATAATTACTATCCAAATCTTCTTCCAGAAGATAAAGTCAATATTGTAGAAGAAGTAGCTAAAGAATACAAAGATGTGGCTATGGTTGGAGATGGAGTAAATGATACCCCCTCCCTTGCAAGAGCTAATGTTGGAATAGCTATGGGAATGGATGGAGCTGATGTAGCTGTTGAAACAGCAGATATAGTTTTAATGCAAGATAATTTATCAAAAGTTGACTATTTAATCAACTTAGCTAAAAAAACTATGAAAGTTATCAAACAAAACATAGCTATCCCTCTAACTATTAAAGCTATTTTAGCCATATTAGGAGTTATAGGCTATGTATCACTTTGGGAAGCAATTTTGATTGGAGATATGGGACTAACATTACTAGTTGTAGCTAATGCATTGAGAATTGGAAATAACTAATTTTTTAAGAATTAAAAAATTAGGAAAATTTGAAAATATGAATATAAACATTACAAATGGAAAAAATATTAAAAATATTTGTATTTTCAAGTCTTAAAAATTGAAAATTTTAAAAATGGGGGATAAAAATATGCCAAACATTCTTGTAATAGTAAGTTTGTTAATTTTTTACACACTTTTCATAGGAAGAACTTTATTACTATCAAACACAGGAATTAAAGTAATTGTTTTAGGTAAAGATTCAAATAAACTAACTAGCTTATTAGAAAAATTAACATTTCCATTTTTAATATTATGGACTATTTTAATTTTATTAATATCTTTAAATGTTCAAATTCCAATTATATTTGACACAATTCTAAAAAATAGCTATTTAGAATATATTGGAATAATATTATGTTATATAGGATTAGTGATCTTTTTAATTGCTTTAATTTCTTTTGGAAATTCATGGAGAGTTGGAATCGATTCAGATAATCAGGGCAAACTAGTTAAAAATGGAATATTTAAATATTCAAGAAATCCTATATTTTTATTTATGGACATGTACTTTATTGGTATTACATTAATTTATCCAACAACATTGTTTATAATAATGACCTTAATATTTATTATTGGAGTTCATAAACAAATTTTAAATGAAGAAAAGCATCTTCTAGCTATTTATAAAGAAGATTACAAAAATTATAAAAAAGAAACAAGAAGATATTTATAATTTTATTAATATTTTGAATAGCTAAATTATAAAATAAATTTATTTGAAGAATTATTTGATTAAAAATATTACATATATAAAGTCAGATAATGAAAAAATAAAAATATAAAAATAAAAATATAAAAATGAAAATATAAAAAAAGTAAAAAATTATTTAATGTTTTAAAAATTATCTAAAGTTACTTTATCAGATTTTTCTACTTTTCTTTCTTCTAATTTTTCTTCAAAAGAGATTTCACCATATTTGCCTCCACCACCAGGAGAAATATGTAGTGATTTATTTCTAAATGCTTCTATGCCTGGAACTATCTCTGGATTTATATTAGCTATTTTATCAATTGGAGTATTTATTAATATTTCAATTTCATTTCCAATATTATCAATCAACTCTTTCCACTTACCTTGAACTGTTTTTGTTGTGACTCCTTTATCATAGACCATACTAATGATTTCAGCTAGTGGCATTAAATGTATGTAAGGTGGGCGAAAATCAGGGTGATGTGGTTTGTCCCAAGTAGCTATTTGTGAGATTCTGAAATCTACTCCTTTTTTTATAGTGCCTCCACAACTACATTTCATCTTATTTTCTATAGCTAATTCTGGATCAATTAACTTATAGCACTTAGTACAGGCAGTCATATGATACTTTCCTAAGTTTGCAACTAAACCATAGTTTGCTTTGATTTTGTTATTTTTAATCGAAGATTTAAGAGAGGAAAATGAAATATCTTGAAGTTCGATTTGATTAAATTCTCTACCTAATCTATGTGGCCATGGAGAATGTGCATCAGAATTTGAAAGAAATGGGATATCTTGTAGCTCTTTGATTGTATCGGCCATATCAGTATCTGCAGATAAACCAAGTTCTAAAAAATCAGGTTTTTGACCATAACAATCATAAATACTATCAAATGTTTTATACATTCCAGTCCATGGAGTAAAAGCATGAGCAGGCCCAATCAAACAATCATATTCTTTGACTAAGTCCATTATTTCTATTCCATTCATCTTAGTTCTCGGACGACCATCTTTATATTTGTTTGTAGATACTAATTTATCCCCTATTTCCCTAGCTATTTCAATTGTTGGAATAAATATAAGGTGATGAATTTTCTTTTCTCCTTCTATTTCAGTTGTAAGTACAAAGTCACAGTCATTAGTTGAATAAACACCATCCCCAATATATTCAGTACTATTCTCAATTATATCTAACCAACCTGGATGAAGAGCATCCCCAGTTCCCATTAGTTGAAGTCCTTTTAGCTTTGCTTGAGGAGCTATATTATCTATTACCATGTCTTTTGAACTTGCCATAGAAAAACAGCTATGGACATGTAAGTCTGCATTGACAATCATGATATAATATTAGATTATTTTAGTATATTAATATGGTGAAATAATATTAAGGTGAAATATTTTAAAATAAAATAAAAAGAATTATAAAAATAGGCACTGAAAATAAATAAAAATAAATAAAAATAAAAGATAATTTTTAATTTTAAGAGATAATTAAAAAATATATTTATAAAATATTTTAAAAAATAATTAAAAATATATTTAAAAATATATTAGAAAATATTATAAATCTATTTCTTCTGATGAATAAACAGAAATCTCTAAATTTTTAGCTAATAAATCTTCAATAGCTGAACCAAACTCTATAAAGTGAGGTTGATTCAAATGAGATTTTAAAAATTCTTCTGATTCCCATTTTTCAACAAATACAAGAATATTATCATCTTCAGTTGAATTATGTAAATTATAATCAATACATCCATCTTCAGCACGAGTAGCTTCAATTAATGTTTCTGCATTATTTACAATATTTTCAACCATACCATCTTTTGCTGTTGCTTTAGCTAAAACTATTAACATAAAATCCTCCTAATTCTAAAAAATTCACAGATTTAGTAATATAAAAATTGAAAAATTAATTAAAATTAATTAAAAATAATAAAATAGTAAAAATAATAAAATAATAAAATGATAAAATGATAAAAAATAGCTATAAAAACAAATGAATTTGTATATAGCTATAATATCATTAGATTTACCATAAATATTACTTATTAATATTACTATAAATATTTCCTTAAATATTACTATAGGTTTTCGTCGATTATGACTACTGGTTTGATTAGGTCTCTTGGTTTTTCTTTCATTAAGAGTAGTGCTTCTTCTATTTTATCAAATCCATGGAAAACATGTGTTGCCATAAGTCCAGGATCCATACGATTATGAGTCACAATATCAGCTAATCTTTCCATTCTTACCCTTCCACCAGGACATAAACCAGTAGCAAAGTCTTTATCAGCCATACCGAATCCCCATCCTTCACGACAGATAGGTAAAGTTTCCCCACTTCCAAAATAATTAATGTTTGAAATTACAGACCCTGCTTTTGCTGCTCTAACTGCATCTAACAATATATCAGATCCACCACCAGCTATAATCACAGCATCCACACCTTCACCATTAGTTGCTTCTAAAATCTGCTCATCAGTAGGTCCTTCTTTATATGATATCATATCAGTTGCACCATATTCTTTAGCTACTTCAGTTGCTTTAGGACGAGTTCCTACAGCAAATATTCGCCCAGCACCTTGTAACTTAGCACCAGCAATAGCTGCTAAACCAACAGGCCCAATACCAAGCACAGCAACAGAACCACCCATAGGAATATTGGCATTTTCAGCACCCATAAAACCAGTAGAAAGCATATCAGGAATCATCACAGCAGCTTCAAGAGACATACCCTCAGG
>NZ_JAHLZE010000024.1 GCF_020148105.1 Methanobrevibacter sp. TMH8 | reverse complement strand
TAGATCTCGGAAGGGCCTACTGATGAGCAGATTTTAGAAGCAACTAATGGTGAAGGTGTGGATGCTGTTATTATAGCTGGTGGTGGGTCTGATATATTGTTAGATGCAGTTAGAGCAGCAAAAGCAGGGTCTGTAATTTCAAATATTAATTATTTTGGAAGTGGGGAAACTTTACCTATCTGTCGTGAAGGATGGGGATTCGGTATGGCTGATAAAGACTTTGCTACAGGTTTATGTCCTGGTGGAAGAGTAAGAATGGAAAGATTAGCTGATATCGTGACTCACAATCGTATGGATCCTGGACTTATGGCAACACATGTTTTCCATGGATTTGACAAAATAGAAGAAGCACTACTCTTAATGAAAGAAAAACCAAGAGACCTAATCAAACCAGTAGTCATAATCGACGAAAACCTATAAAATTTAATAAAAATGGGTTTTTGTTTAATTAGGAGGATTTTTCATGAAAATATCAGTATTAGGCGGAACTGGAGATCAAGGGCTAGGAATTGTAATTCGTTTTATACAAGCAGGTGAAAATGTAATTATTGGTTCAAGAAAAGCTGAGAAAGCTCAAGCTGCTGTTGAAAAGGTTAAAGAGTTACTTGAAAAAGATGATATTCCAAATTTATCAGGTATGTCAAATGAAGATGCTGCAGATAAAGGTGAAATATTAATACTAACTGTTCCATTAGCTGCTCAAATGGGAACTTTAAAATCTGTAAAAGAATATGTCAATGGTAAAATACTAATTGATGCAACAGTACCATTAGATACAGTAATTGGTGGAGGACCTGCTCGTTACGTTGATCTATGGCAAGGATCTGCAGCTGAAAGAACAGCTGAAATATTAGATGGTGAAGATGTAAAAGTAATTTCGGCCTTTAATAACATTAGTAATTCACATTTAATGAATTTTAATGAAGAGATAGATTGTGATTGTTTAGTTTCAGGTGATGATTTAGAATCTAAAAAAATAGCCATGGATTTGATAAATAAAATACCAGGAATTAAATGTATTGATTGCGGAGCTTTAGAAAAAGCAAGAATAGTTGAAAAAATTACTCCATTATTAATTGGACTTAATATTAAATATAGGTCTCATTATGGAGGAATTAGAATTACAGGATTGAAATTAGATTAATAATTTAAAAAATAAATATAAACAAATAATGAATTTATTATTTGTTTATTATTAATCTTTTTATATTCAAAAAATTCTTTAATTTATTTACTTTATTTAATTTTTTATTTAATTATTTTATTTTATTTTATTTTTTTATTTTATTTATCTTATTTTTTTTATTTTATTTGCTTTATTTAATTTTGGATTTTTTAAATATATATTGTGGAAAAAGTTATTTTTATAAAGTTAAAAAGCTAATATAAGAATTAAAAACTCAATTAATGGAAATTAGTAAATAGATTTTTAATTATTATAATAAGAATGGGGAAATCATGAAAGTTATAGGGATTAACGGGAGTCCAAGAAAAAATTGGAATACTGGAACTTTATTAAATAAAGTTCTTGATGGTGTAAAATCAATTGGTGGAGAAACAGAGTTAATAAATCTTTATAAATTGAAATATGGTGGATGTATAAGTTGTTTTCATTGTAAAAAGAAGGATGAAAAACATGGAATATGTGCAATAAATGATGATTTAAGTCCAGTTCTTGAGAAGTTGAAGGATGCTGATTCAATTGCTTTTGCATCACCTGTTTATTTCATGAATATAAGTTCAGGTTTAAGTGCTTTTTTAGAGCGCTTTTTATTTTCTAACATGATTTATAGTAATGAAATCCCGACTGTTTTTCCAAAAACAATTTCATCTGCTTTTATTTATACAATGAATATAACAGAAAATCAAATGAGAGAAATTGGACTTGAAAAAAATTTAAAAGCATATCAACATTATATTTATAAGATACTTGGAATGAAGCCTGAATTATTATATGCATATAACACTTATCAATTTTCTGATTATAATAAATATGAAAGCTCAATATTTTCAAAAGAAGATAAAGCTAAATATAAAGAAGAACAATTTCCTATTGATTGTAAAAAAGCTTTTGACATTGGAATAAATCTTTTAAAATAAATCTTTTAAAATCAAAATAAGAATTAAATTAAAAATAATAAAAACAATTAATAAAAACATCTTAAAAATAATAAACAGATTCTAGGGATTTGAACCCTTTTTTAGAATTGTAAATTTATCTTTGTTAAAATAATATACTTTTAATTTTTTTAAAAGGCATTTGTTAGATATATCCTTGTAGAACATTACCAAATTGCCAACCGATAATACCAAAAATTATTGCCCTTGTTAATCCTCCAAGAAATGTAATTATTATATATTTTTTTAAATCATATCTTATTACTCCACAAAATGCACTTAGGATTATGCTGGGAATTATGGGGGTTGCTCTTATTAAATAAAGAATTACATCATCTCGTCTTCTATTTTCAAACTTTTTCTCCATTTCCTCTATATCTTCCCATCTTAAAGATATATATTTTCCCCATTTAGTTATAAATGGTTTTCCCATATAGAAACAAGGTATATATGTTATTATGGCTCCAATAGTCATTCCTAATGATACAGGAATAGCTATAATAAATAGAAGATTTAGTGTAGAATTAAGTGTAATAGCTTGACCTTTAAGTAAAATAAGGCTACTTCCTAAAATGATTGCTGTGGAAGGTATTGGGATAAATTCCTTAACTACTCCTCCAATAAATAATCCAATAGCTCCATAACTAATAATTATGGATTGTATTTGGATTATAATTTGTTCTAGCATAAGTTCAACTTTTTATATTTTTAATTCATTTTATAGAAGTTTATTCGAATAGAAAGAATAATATTGGGGTTTTTTTAATAATATGTCCAATATATCCCTATAATTCTAATCGAAACATTCTTCAATTTATAGTCTTTTTTAATATATTCCTTATACTTTATATCAATTATACTTTATATCAGTTATAATTTATATCAGTTATAGTTTGTATCAATTTTATAATAGTTTAATATATAATCTTTTTAGCTATTTTTTGATGCTTTAGTATTTTTTTTAATTATTATTTTTATAAATTATATTAATAATCTTTAATATTAATAATAAATAATATTATAATATTTATAATATTGATAAAAAATTACATAATTAATAATATAATGCTATTATATTAATCCTATAATAAAGATATCATAAAATATGAACGAGGGAAAATTCGATGTTAAATAAAATTATACAAACAAGCAAGTTTATCTTATATGATCTTATTTTTATTGTTATATATGGGGTTATTTTGTATTTTGTATTTACGTGGTTAGCGGGGTATTCTCTTCTATATGCATATCTAGGGAATATTGGACTAATTCTTTTAGTTATAGCTGTAGATGAATACATTATAAAAATACTTCAATCAGAAGATGCTGTATCGAGATTAATTAAAGAAAATGATAAAGAAATAGATTATAGTTCTATTCAAGGATTGATGAACAATGCTATTTCCTTTAAAACAGAATTATACTTATTTTATGTTTTTATTTTAATCTTCTCACAAATAATTGAGTTTAGTCCTACATTAGTAAGTACTAATCTAAGTAAATTTATTCTTGCAAACAGCTACAGTATACTGCTCTTAATTGCATTTGATAGGATTGTACAAAATTTTTCAAATGATAGGAAAAGAATGAATAAAATGTCAGCAAATTTCAATAAATCATTAAGTCAAAGTAAAGATTAAAAAATATTTTTTATTCTTCAAAATATAAGTGCTTTATAAATATCTATTATTTTTTATTATTTTTTTTAACCTTTATCATATATTTATAGATAAATTATATATATTAGTATTACTAAATATAAACATAAAAAAAAGGGATATGATGTTTAATAAGATAAATTAATAGTAAAATATAAGAAATTGTGATGATGGGGGTGAAATAAACTTCATTAAAATGTTTTGATGATTTTCAGGATTATTAAATAATATTATTAAATAATATTTTTCAATGAATTTTAAAATTATTTTAGGACAATAAGAAAAATAATGATATAAATGTTTTATTTTTAAATTAATTGTTAATAATTTTATATTTGAAAAATAAACTTAACTTATGATTATTTAAAAAGAATCCAAATGATTGAATATTGATATTAAGAATAATAATATTTTTTCATTGACGTCATTGTTTTGGGCGTATTATTGACAATTTTTTAAGAAATATAACATTATATATGTAATATTATATGTGTAATGTTGTTAGTATGTATTAAATATAAACAGTTGGGGTAAAAAAATGTGTACAAGTATTTTTATTGAAATTGAGAATAATAATCATTTTTTAGCAAGAACCATGGATTTTTCTTTTCCTTTAGAAGGTAATCCTGTTTTTTTACCAAGAGATTATAGTTGGCATGTCTTGGATGGAAAAGAAATGACAAATAAATATGCAATGCTTGGAACTGGTCGAGGAATCGCTGGAAATTATATATTTACAGATGGAATAAATGAACATGGACTTGCTATTGCAGAACTTTATTTACCAGGTGAAGTAAAATATAATAAAAATAAAATTAAGGGAAAAAATAACTTAGCTCCATGGGAATTTTTGAATTGGGTTTTAGGAAATTATAAATCAATTAAGGATTTAGAAAAGGATTTAAAAAATATTCGATTAACAGATAAAGAATTGCCTATTTTAAATAAATCAATACCTTTGCATTTTATATTGGCTGATATAACTGGTCGTGTAGCAGTAATTGAACCTACTACTACTGAATTAAAGCTAAAAAAGAATCCTGTTGCTGTTTTGACTAATACTCCTGATTTAGAGTGGCATACCCAGAATCTTAGGAATTATCTTCATGTTCACCCTAAACAATTTTCTTCAAAAAAATATGGTGAATTTACTGCAAAACCTTTTTCTCAAGGAACTGGAACAGCAGGTCTTCCTGGAGGATTTACTCCTGATCAACGTTTTGTTCGTGCAGCATTCTTTAAAGAATATATTAATAAATCTATGAATGAAGAAGAAGGAGTTACAAATATATGGCATATTTTAAACACGGTCCGTATACCAAAAGGTTTGGTCATTGAAGATTCTGGAGGTGAAGATTACACCCAATATCTAGCTGCAATGTGTTTAGAAACTAAATCTTTCTATTTCACTTCCTATGAAAATAATCAAATCACGAAAGCTGAATTAACAGATGAATTGATAGAAAATGGTGAAATTGCTATATTTGAAGTTCCAAAAAACCAATCTTTTTATAATCCTAAAGGAACATTTGTTCATAATGATGCAATTACTACACTGAAAGAAGTTATTGAGCTTTTAGATGATATTAAAAATACTAAAAAAGGTCAAATTAAAGTCAAAAATAAAGATATTTTAAAAAATGTTGATGGTAAATTTTTAAATGAGAATATTTCAGATATAAAAGATTTTTTAGATATCATTGAAGAAAATAAAAATCAATTACATAAAATGGAAAATGAAAAGTAAATAATATAATTTAAATTTTTTTCCATATTTTTACCTTATTTTTAACCTATCTCTCTATTTTTACCATTTTTTATTTTTAATTTATTTTTACCTTTACCTAATTTTTGAATTATTTTTTCAAATTTTTATGGTTTTATAAAATTTTAAATTTTACTCTTTATATAAATCATTATTCTTATCATAAAGTCATAAATTTTAAAATATAACTATTTTTTCATTACAAAAATAAAAGAGATCCAAGAAATGGTATTAGATCAAATAGTAAATGTATTAAATAGGATACAAAAATGTTTTTTGTTTTTAAATATCCAAACATTGTGAATATTGATCCAAATCCTATAACAATTATTGAGTAGATTAAATTGTTATAAGTAGGTAAATGCATAATTCCAAATATTATTAAGGCCAAAACAGTTGAAATAACTATACTTATCTTTCTATTATCAGTGATTTTATAAAAAATTGTTAAAAATATTAAAAAAGGTATGATTTTTAATAATTCTTCACCAAAAATTTGTAAAGGAAACTTTATCCAAAATATAATATTATCTAAATTTCCAATAGCAGGATTTGTTTGTCCATGAATATTAAACACAGACTTCATTATAAATGCAATTGCTATTGAAAAAATAAGTTCTAAAACTATTAAAGTTATTATTAGTTTAAAATCATTTCTTTGAAATTTTTTACATATTAAATCATATTTCCAACTAACTGCAATACCAAAACCAATAAAGGGAATTAAGAAATATAATAAATTTTTAAAATCCACTCCAAATGTAGAAGGTATGAGAATTAATACCATAGTTATTATAAAAGAAATGCCTAATATAATCCATTTTCCAATATTCAACTTAGGATTATTCCTATAAAAAGGAAAATCCAATCCTTCTCTTTCAAATTTAAAAAAATCTAATTTATCTATACCTGTCATTTAATCCCCCTATTGAATATTTTCTGTTATAATAAATAAATATTACTAATATTACTTATTTATAATATTTATAATATTATATTTTTAGATGATTTTTACTTTGACTATATTTATTAAATATATAATAATATAATTAATAGATAATGATAATGAATACTAAAATATGTTAATATATAATTATAAATTATAATATAACAGATTAATTTAATAATTGATGATTAATATGCCAAAAAATGATAATGAAGAATCAATAGATATAAAACGTTGTGAATGGAGTAAATCAGACCCTCTTTACATTAAATATCATGATGAAGAATGGGGGAAAGAAGTTACAGACGACCGGACGTTGTTCGAATTTTTAGTGTTAGAAAGTGCACAGGCAGGTTTAAGCTGGTTAACAATCCTTAAAAGAAGGGATGCTTATCGAAATGCTTTTTTAGATTTTAATGTCGAAAAAGTCGCTAATATGACTGAAGCGGATGTGGAATATTTGGTAACAGATAGTGGAATTATTCGCCACAGAGGAAAGATAGAAGCTACAATCACCAATGCTCAGCACTTTTTAGAAATACAAAAAGAATTTGGTAACTTTCGTAATTATTTGAAAACCTTTTTACCAGAAGGAAAACCAATTGTAAATCATTGGAAAACTATGAATGAAATTCCAACTTCAACACCTTTATCTGAAACTATAAGTAAAGATATGAAAAAACGAGGATTCAAATTTTTTGGTCCAGTAATTTGTTATGCATATTTACAAGCATTAGGTTATGTAAATGACCATGTAGAGGATTGCTCCTTTAAATATCATGTTTAAAATTAAATAATGTCTAAAATTATTTTAGATTATATAATAGTAGAAATAATATTGAATTTTTAAATTAAAAATTAAAAGTTATAAAAATTAAAAGTTTAATACATTTTAGAAATTTTTTAAAAATCATTAAATTAGATTAAATTAAAATAAATAATGATAAAATAAATTAATTTATCATTTGAAAAGTTTTTAAGATTATTTTTTTCTAGCTACTAAAGTTAAACTACTTAATAATATTAATATTATAGCTATTATTGGCATTCCTGTATTTTTCATAGTAGCACTTGTTGTTGGATTGTTGTTTGTTTTATTAGTTGTATTATTAGGTTCTGGGATAGGATTAGGATTTTCTATTACAGTTAAAACATTACTACTATTTGAAGAGAGGAAAAGATTATCGCCAATAAATTCAACTTTAAATGTGAAATTTCCGGCTTTCTTTGTTGTGTATTTTAAGTATGCTATTCCTTTTGTATTAGTGATAGCATCACCAACATATTTCCCATCAACATAAAATTTTAAGGTTTTGCCTTTTAATGGTTCTCCATTATGATCAACTAACTTAGCAGACAAAATTACGTTTTTATTTTCATTGCTGGTTATTTTATCAGTGATAATTTTAGTAGGTGCTTTAAAGTTAACATTCACATTAACACTATTTTTATTATAATCACTGTTTCCAGAAAAAGTAACTTTCAAACTACCAAAATATGGTTCTGTTATAAGATATGGTATGATAGCTACTCCATCAACAAAAACAACATTGTTATAAGTCTTATTACCAATGGTTATGTTTGCAGTTGTGTTAATAGTTTCATTAAGCTTTATAGTAATGTTAACGGTTTCACCAACAGTTCCATTTGGAATTTCAGCAGAAATATTTAAATTAAACTTATTAACTAAAAAATTAGTCATATTACTGAAATTTGTATAATTCAAATGACCAACTAGACTAACGATAACTGATATGTTACCTGTGTTTATTGTTGTGTAGTTTAATGTCCATCCTCCAGTACTATTTACATTAACAAGATATGTAATACCATCAACAGTAACATTAACTTGAGTAATACCTGTATAATTAGCTAATTGCCCTGAAATAACAATATTTTCGCCGATGTGAGTATTATTAGGATTAACAACAATAGTGGAATTAGTATCCTTCTTTAATACATTGAATATTGTTGAATTAGTGAAATCAGTATAATTTGGATTTCCTGTTAAGTTCACAATAATCATTAAATTGCCAATTTGATCAGTGGTATATGTTAAAGTCCATCCTCCAGTACTATTTACATTAACAAGGTGGGTAACACCATTAACAGTAACATTAATCTGAGAAATATTAGTGTAATTAGCTAATTGGCCTGTGATAGTAATAACATCACCAATATGGGGATTATTTGGATTAATGGTAATAGTTGAGTTAGTTGTCATCATAACATAAAAATGTAGATCTGCATCTTGCATATCTAGATGAGCATATATATCCTGCATTGCAGTTCTATTAATTGTTAATTGATAAATAAATCTATCATCCCATGTGCTGTTAAAATTAAAACCATTTATAGTTCCATTAATAACAAAATAGGGCAAATATTCCACACCTGTATTATCATATGTTGTATTTAAAACTAAAAGCTTAAAAATCACTTGATCTCCAATAACGAGCCCAGTCAAACTAGTAGTATTAACAATATTTAATATATAATGATTGATTGTGTTAATATTAGTATATCCTGAAATATTATTCTGTCCCCACCAGTTATAATCAGCAGTTACATTATTGATATTTGCAAAATAAACTTTATTTGTGTAGTTTCCATTTATGCTGTTATAATTGATAGATATATCACTAATATTATTAAATATATCCCTACCTGCTATAAATCCACGAAGACTATCATATTCTGAATCTCCTTCTGCATATAAGGTACTATTAGTAAAACTAGAATTAGATATAGTTGAATATCTTCCTCCATTAAATATAGAAGAACCTCCACCATAAGCATTAGGATCATTATCATAAGCATAGGAGTAAATAGTAATATTATTACCAATAAAGTTAGAGCTCATTACATTAAAATTACTTCCATTATTGTAAATTGCACCACCATAAGCATATCCATATGAAGACATGTAACTTGCCCAAACATCAACAAATAAAGTATTATTAGTGAAATTTGTCTTATTAACTATGAAATTATTCCCCGTATTGTAAATTGCACCACCATAAGCATATGCATATGCACCAATATAACTTGATCCCTCAGCATATGCACAATTATTAGTAAATTCAGAATTATTAACAAAAAGATTATTAGCAGAATTATAGATTGCTCCACCATAAGCATATGCAGGATTACCTGAACTATTAATACTATTATTTTTAAATACACAATTATTGATAGTAGCAGTTCCAGATGTTATATAAAGAGCTCCACCATTACCATTATTAATATATCCATTAATAAATGTGATATTTTCAAATGTGATGTTTGAATTTCCTGTGATATTGAAAATCCTTCCAATCCCTCTTGCATCAATTATTACTTGGTCTGATGAACCATTACCTTTGATTAAAATATTTTTACCACTGAAATTGATACTTGTGTTTATATCACTAGTTTTATTGTAGATTCCAGGATTTAAAGTTAAGGTGTTATTTATATCAGATTCCGATCCAATTGTATCAATACCTCCATTAATACCTCCGGCCGTATCATTATTAATAACAATATCAACAGCTTGAATAGAGGATAATGAGGCAAAAAGGATTATTAGAACAGATAATGAAAAAATTATTTTTGTAAATGATTTTATATATGATTGCATTATTTTCACCCCCTTTAAAATAATTTTTATGAATAATAAATGTTTCATGTATACAAAAAGATTTTTTTTTACATGAACATGTTAATATATTTATAGTAATAATAATATTTAAAATATAATGGTTATTATAAAAACAATCAATTCAATAAATAGACATATATTTATTTATTTTTTTAATAATTCATTGTTTTATCTCTAACAATTTAAGCTAATAACTACACAAAAACTAGTATTTTAATTAATAGTTTAGTGGAAGAATAAGAAGAGCATTTTAAAAATTAGTGAATTATAAGTATTTAATCTATTATATCTTTATTATTTTTCTTGTTATCTATGAAGTAATATTTTTTAATTTTTTTAAAAATTATTTATCTAAAAATTATTTATTTATTAATCTTTTTTGTGATATGATTAATATAAAAAATTATAATTAAAAAATACCTATAATTGTATAGAATAATTATTAAATTAAGAATTTAAACAAAGGAATTTATTAATTAACCGAAAAAGGAAAAGAAGTCTTAAGATATATAGAATAAATATTTAACCATGCTTAGATAAACATTAAATTATTATTATACTTAATTATGAAATTAACTTTATTAGTTCACGAATAAATAAAAGATTAAAGAGTATTAATTAGATATTGGAGGAATAAAATGTATCAAACACATGGGACAATGGAAATTAACACAACAAAAGAAAAAATGTGGGCTATATGGACAGATATTCCAAATTGGAATCAATGGATTTCTAGTGTTGAATATTCATCTTTAGATGGAAATTTTGAAAATGGAACAAAAGGTTCAATGAAACTAGCTAATGGATCAAAATCAACATTCACAATAGCTGAATGTGTCGAAAATGAATCTTTTATATGCAGATCAAAATTTCTATTTTGTACAATGGATGCTGGTCATGAAATGAAGGAAGAAAATGGTAAAATAAAAGTAAAACTTTATGCAAAAGTTTCTGGACCATTAGCATTTATTCTTAAATATGCTGTTAAAAAAGAGGCAAAAGGACTACCAATAGCTCTTGAAAAATTAGAGGAATTATCTAAAAAATAATCTTAAATTAGATAATGTGGTCAGAGGATTTATTAAAATAAGATTTATTCTTTAAAAATCATGTTATTTTTAATAAAACATGAGTAATTTATTGACTAAATTATTTTCTAAATACGTTTGGTGGATTTTGTTTTGACATTAAAGTTCTTTCTTTTTTATATCTATCTTAAGGAGGTTGTTAATTAAATTTTTTTAGATATTATTACATT
This sequence comes from Methanobrevibacter sp. TMH8, assembly GCF_020148105.1. NCBI lineage: Archaea > Methanobacteriati > Methanobacteriota > Methanobacteria > Methanobacteriales > Methanobacteriaceae > Methanobrevibacter > Methanobrevibacter sp. TMH8. The sequence continues at coordinate 58,770 of NZ_JAHLZE010000024.1, read as the reverse complement.
TTAGCTTGTTTTTATTTTATTAATATCTTCTTGATATATAATATAATAATCCAATTCCTATAAGTTCTATTAAGTTTTCAACAATTGGTAAAAAGCTTTCTGATGTAAAAAGAGATATTAAAGCAAATACATTTCCTATTATAAGTATTACTGTAAATAACAAGAGTCCAATCGCAAATCCAATTTTAACTTTTCTATAATTATTATAATATATTCTGAATAGACCCATTAGAATAATTATTTGTATAATAACTAAAATTATTTCTATTATTTTCTGTGCATCAATCATCTTTTTCACTCCCTATTCAATTTTCTAAGCCCTTATTAAATTTTAATTTAAGATAGTTTAATTTCTATTTAATTATTAACCATTATCAATTATTAATTAGGTGGTTTAACTAAGTATTATTCTAATTCTATAATCTATAAATTTAATCTTCTACTAATTGTATCCAAATGTTATCGAATTCACTATAATTTTTTTCCATACTATCTGAAAGCATATAAATTTTCCCATACTTCTCCCCAACACTAGTAACTACTTTATTTTCCTCTAATATATTTAAATGATGAGTAACAGTCCTATAATTGAGTTTTAAGCTTTCACTAAGGTTATTAGCATTAAAAGGTCTTTTATGCAATGCTTTTATTATTCTGCCACGGTTTAATCCACCCCTCGTGCCCATTATTAACCATAGTAAAATTTTTTTCATGTTTTTCCCCATATTGTTTATAAATTATCAAATAAGTAACAATAAATATTTTAAAATATTTTAAAATATTTTTAATAGTTAATTAGCTATTTTACAAATTTTTAAAAGCTATATTTTTATTTTTAACTATTATTACTATATATTGATATTTTTGTTTAAAAATTAATAAATATTTCTTTATTTTGAATAATATTAAATTAAAGTTTTATTTTTTACTATTTAATATTTTATCATTAATATATGATTCTATCATATTAATGATTATCTTCATTTAGTATTACTTTTATTATCAATTAGCATACAATTGAAGTTGTAAATTTATTTTGTGATAGATTTGTATATAAATTGTAAAAATTTCTTACATTAATTGTATCTAATTTTGAAATATGTATATATGGTTTATAGGTTATTATTCCATATAATGGAGGGGGTTATATGTAATAGTCTAAAATTACTTTTAAATTTTAAAAATAGTCAATATTAGTAAAAAAATTTTAAAAATAAAATATTGAAAAAAAAAATAAAATATTGAAAAATTTGAAAAAGGGGGTAAAATGTTTATTAAAAACAATGAGAATAGTAAAGTCCTTAAAAAAGTACCAATATATCTTTCAATGTTTTTAGTAGTATTATTTTTAGTTATTCCAAGTGCATGTGCTTCAGAAATTAATGTTAATAATACAATGAGTTTAACTAATATACAAAATTTAATCAATAGTGCTGAAGAAGGCTCGACAATAATATTTAATGAGGGGAACTATGATTTTATATTTAATCTAAACATAACAAAACCTTTAAAACTTTTAAGTAATGGTGTTGTTAATCTCGTAGGAAATATAAAATCTAATGCATTTATTGTTAAATCTGCTGATGTCATGATTTCAGGATTTAATATAAATAATTATAACAAAGGTATTACTTCAGAATATTATAATGGTAATCTAACGGGACTTAATATTTCAAAAAATAATATTTCAGCAAATGAACATGGAATATATCTCAGAACTTATGGTAATGTAGAAAATAACACAATTTCTAACAATAATATACAAATAAACAACAATTCTTCAACTGCAGGTGCAGAAAGTAAGGTTCCAATTGCAATCTGGACTAGTAATGGCAATGTATCAAATAATAATATCTCAAATAATAATATTTCCACAAAAGGTGGAAGTGGGGTATATATGTATACTTCTACTGGAGAAATTAGAAATAACAAAGTTAATGAAAATAACATAAATACAACTGGAAATGGACGTAGTGGTATTAATATAATTAGTACAAATGGTACTACCAAAAATAACGTTGTTTCTAAAAACAAACTAAAAACAAAACAAAATGGAATTGTGATCTCTGGAAAATCCAATAAAAATAATGTTATTAATCACAATAAGATAAATAATACTAATATGGGAGATTATGCAGGCGGAATATATGTAACAGCTAATTACATGAACAGTAATCAAAATGAAGCTTTAAATAATAAGATTCATGACAATGAGATAATATGTAATGGAAATTCCGCTATTGGTGTTTCAATTATAGGTGGAAATAACATAAATGGTATTAATATTAAAAATAATCAAATATATAACAATAATATAACTTCTAGTTATGTTGGAACTTGGATCTATTCAATGGATACATCCTCATCTTCAGCTGCTATTAATAATGAAATCTATAATAATAAAATTACTGGAGAATATGGAATTTATCTATTATGTGACAATACTACTGTTAAATCAAACAATATAACTAAATCTTTATATGGAATATATAATGATGGTAATTACAATAAAATATTCTCTAATAATCTATTAAAAAATGTATATGGTATATACAATGAAGGAAATAAAACTACAATAAATTACAATCGATTGGTTAACAATACAAACTCAAGTCTTATAAATAATGGTTTAAATACAAATGCAAATCTTAACTGGTGGGGTATAAACAATATATCTAATGAATTTAAAGATAATGTTGGAGATCTGAATATTACTAACTGGTATATGCTTAAAATATATGCTAACAATCATGAGATTATTTCAAATGGAAATAATATTAAATTTCCTAAAGGAACAAAAGTAATATTGAAATCTTTATTAGAACTCAATAATAAAAATATAAACAATGATAAAACATTATTGCCGTATTTTGAAGATATATTTCAAGATATTGATAATACAACAACTAATTCAGATGCAAGATCATTCAACTATACAAAAACCATCAATGGAAAAAATGAATCATATTATATAAAAACTTTAGCAGATAACCAGTTAATTGGTTTAAATGTTATATTCACTTCAAATGGGACAAATAAGACAGTTATTCTAGATACTGACAAACCTTCAATTGAAGCTAAAAAAGATTCTAAAATAGTAATTAAATATCCAATATCCACTAATTCATCTCAACCTACAAACATTACAGTAAAATTCAATATTCCAAAAGAATTTGAAATTATTAATGCTATAAGCTCTTTAAATAAAGGTATAATAAAAATTGATAGAAATTCAAATACTATAACATGGACAATAAATGGATTGACTAAAAATGACAATCTAGTCTTAGGATTAACTCTTAAACCTTTAAGTGAATTAATTGAAAATGACAATATAGTCTTAGGTTTAAATTCAAAAGCTTTTAAAACTGAAACTTACTATATAAAAACAACTATGTCAAGTAGTGATGAAAACACTACTTTGATTAATAACGCAAAAAACAAAATCAAAATAACTATGAATAAACCAAATCCTAATAATAATACTGATGAAAAACATGCAAAAAATATAATAACAAGTGCATCAATGAAATCAACAGGAATACCATTAATAGCTGTTTTATTAGTTCTATTAGCTAGTTTAGGTTTAATTGTAAGAAGAAAATAATAAAATTATAATTTTTAAAGAGGATAATTTATTTTTTATCCTTATTTTTTTATTTTTTATTTATTCATTTTTTTATCCTTATTTTTTATTTTTTATTAATTTTTTATTAATTTATTTTTTTTATCCTTATCTTTATCCTTATTTTTTATTTTTTATTAATTTATTAAAAAAATTTTAAAATAAAAGAAAACAGACAAGATTTTAGATAATAATTATAATAATAATCATTATTTGGTTATAAATAATGCTTTGATTTCTTTTCGTTTATATATAATTAAAATTATTAAAAATATTAAGTAGAGAATAAGTTCCATACTTTGATCAAGAGAACCGAAAATACTGGATGGTATTTCTTGTGTTTGAATAAATAGTGAAATTGGTGCAGTAGCTCCTAACTCACTAATAAGTGAAATAGCAAATATGTTATTTATAACATGCATCCCCATTGCAGTTTCTAGTCCATTTTCTGTTAACACAACTAAAGAAAGAATAATACCAAAAGTGAATGTACTAAGAAAATAAAACAAAGAATCAATATTTGAAGGTATCTCATGTAATAATCCAAATATTAAAGAACTAATTAATATTATGATTAATGGATTTTTAAATTTTAAAAATAGGCCTTGATTTAAATATCCTCTAAATGCTATTTCTTCTGAAATTGATTGAGCAGGAATAAAAAGCAATGCACAAATAATTATGAAAAGAATATTAGTACTTGGATTCAAAATAAAATAATTTGGATAAATTATATATGGAATCATCTGTATGAATGCTATGACTCCCCAAATAAGAATTCCTTTTAAAAAATTATTCCATCTTATCTTTTTTATCCAAGATTCAGTTTTAGAAGATAAATTAGAGATATTAATAACAGAAAATATATCTCTTTTATGAATAAACTTTACAGCTAAAAGTATAAAAATCCCAAAACCAATAATATGACCAAGATTTCCTATATTTTTCATATAATAAATAAGATATCCAAAAAAATTGTTAATAGATAAACTTGGTACCATTTGAACAAAAGCATTGACCAAATTTAAAATAATATAAGAAATGAATAAAATCAAAAAATAAAACCATACATTCCTTCTTTTCCCCTTAAAAACATTCTTTAAAAACAAATTCATAATAACCTATCTCATATTAGAATTTTATATATTTATACTTTTCTTTTTCAATTGTTCAACTATTCTATTGAAAAATCCAACATTATAATATTTATAGTATTAAATTTTAATCATAACAAAATATTAATAATATAATTTACTTAGAAACTGATTTTATATAAAATAAGTGATTATTCCTATTATTCAACAAATAGCCAAAAATTTTTTTATTTATAGTGATTTTTTTATTAGACTTTTTTCATGATGAATTAAGCTCTTTTTGATTATTCTGAGTATAATCTTACATTGGTTTCTTTTTTGGGATATTTTATACATAAAAGTTTATTCACATTATTTTTTAGATAAGTAGTTACTAAAGTTATAAGTTTAAAAATCAATTTAAAATCTATTTAAGGGATTTAAACCTTTGATTTCAATATTAACACTTGTTTACAGAGTTTAATTTATTTTTAGGAAATTTTATGAGTTTATTTTACATATTTGAAATAAAAAAATTAGATAAAAAGAAATAATGAAATATTATTATAGTTAGCAAATTAAAAGTAATTTTTAATAGTTTGTCTTTTTTTAAATTTAAAGAGAGATGAAAAATAATTTTAATTTTTCATACTTTCTTTTAAATTTACTTTTTTTATATTCTGATTATTTTTGTTTTTTTGGATGATGTGTATACGCCGGTTCCTGTGTATTTTGTTGTTATCTTATTTTTGCCTTTGATTTTATATGTTCTGATTTTGAGGTATGCTAATCCTTTGCTGTTTGTTTTTGCTCTTCCTAAGTATTTTTTGCCTTTGTAAACTTTAATCCATTTTTTACTCAACTTTTTTCTCTTGTTGTCTTTAAGTAATATTTTCACTATTGTGTATTTTCTGCTTTTATAGGATATTATAAAACTGTTTGCTGTTTTTAATTTACGAGCAGTATATTTAATACTTAATTCTTGTTTTTCTGATTTAGTTTTTATTGTATTACTTAATTTGTTTAAAATAATGGAATGTGCGGTGTTTACTCGTCCATCTATCTTTTTTAAAAGTTTTCCATTATAATATAAACTTGTAGTAAAGTATTTTAGTTTATTTTTCGCATTTGCATTGTTATTTGTACCATTAAGTACAAAATAGTAATATATACGGAGTTTATCAGTTACATATAATTTATTGTTAGCTACATTTGCTTTTATTTTAGTTGTGAAATAGTTTATTGGTTTAACATTAATGACTTTATCTTTTATATTGTTTGTTCCCCACCAGTTATGACTAATTTTAACATTAGAAACATTACCTTTCATTCCAGTCAGTATTTCGTCTGTATTACTATAATAAATAGAATTTTTACTATTTAAAAAAGTATTATAAGTAATAAAAACTGGAAATTGGATTACATTTAAATAAATATCACTACCTTTAGGAGATGAATTATTATTAAAATTAGAATTAGAAATATTTAAAGAAAGAATATAATTACTTATTGCAGCTCCACTTTCATTTGCCTTATTATTGGTGAAATTACAATTAAAAATATTCATTGTCACCATATTCAATATTGCTCCTCCGATTGGGGCACTATTGCTACTAAAAGATGAATCATAAATATTACAAATATAACTTGATTCTCCTCCTGATGATGCAACAGCTCCTCCACCCATAGTAGCAGTATTGTTTATAAATTTAGAACGAAGAATATTCAAATTTCCATTACTTGTAATAGAACCTCCAACTCCTGCAAAATTATTAATAAAGCTACAAGAATCGATAATTATTGGAATTTTACTGTAATCATTAAATATCGCTCCTCCACCATTTTCGTCTCCTGTTGCTTTATTGTTTAGGAAATTTGAAGAATAAATTTCCAAAAATCCTTCTTTATTATATATTGCTCCTCCAGTGATAGCAGAATTATTTGTAAAATTAGAATTTTTTATAGTTATATTTCCTTGATTGAATATTGCACTTCCTTGAATGGCAATGTTATTGATGAATGTTGAGTTTATAATATATGCACTACCAACTGTAATATTTTCCTCTGGATCTGAAACTTTGATATTGTTAATTACTGAGCCTATGGTTAGATTGTTATTCATGAAAGAACAATTTGTAATGGTTATTGTTCCTAAATTAGTAATAACTCCCTGAGTAATTCCGTCTTCTATTCCTTGTCCATTAATTATTATTAGATTTATTAGTGTTAAATTTCCTGCATTTCCTATAAACCATGATTTTTCACAGTCAATTATTGCTTTATTTTTAGGATTTTTGCTTTTTATAGTAATATTATTACTAAGTCGAGAATCAAGCTCAATTTTTGTGTTGTTTTCTCCTTTATATGTCCCACTTTCTAATACAATAGTTGAATTACCATTCTTTATTGCTTCTTTAATGCCTCCAGTGCTATTCTCATCTATTGTTATTTCACTTGCAGATGCCGAGTTTATTGCTAATATTGCTGTAATTAGCATTATTGAGATTAATATTATTTTTTTCATTTTTTTATCACCCCTATCTTAATATTTTTTATCAATGCCTATATTTTAGGGAAAACTAAGTTTTGTTAATATCTACTACTATATTTTGAAAAATTGTTTAGTAGTAAATAAAAGTTTATAGCAAGTATTATTTAAATTAATACTAATTCTTTTTGTCCTATTTCTCAAAAAAAATATTTATAAATTATGTAATGATTTATATATAACAAAATGTTAGAATATAATAAAATAAAAGAGCAATATTAATCAAATTTTATAATAAATAGCTAATAGTCTCCTATTGAAGAAACAATAAATAGAAATGGAGAAATTTGAACCTGTGATATTAATATTATTTTTATTATAGATGTCTGATTATTTTTATTTTATTCAGTTTTTTATTTTAAATATATAAATATTAAAATTAAATTATAGATAATATTAAAAAAAGAAAATAAGGATAAAAATAAATTAAAAATAAACTCAATAACGATATAAATAAGAATTATAATAATATTTGTAGTAAAAATAATATTGAAAAATAATTATGTTTCTTTAGATGAACTTACAGTATCAGTATCAAAAAAATTCAGTTGAAAGAGATGTTATTTGATACTGAAGATTGCTGTAAGTAATCCCAAACATAAAGGTGAATATTTGGGAGGGGGGTATGAATAGATTTTTTTTCCATTAACAACACTATATTCTGTTATTTGAAAGGATTTTTTATTTATATAATTATAATCATTTTGTGACTGATTTTTTGCTTTGTATGAATTTTTGATCTATATATTATATATTGCTTGTATTAATGAGTATTTATTATTAATTTATATGGTTTTTATGAGAAATTTATATGGTTTTGGTTTGTTTTTTTAGAATATTATTGCTTTTTTGGGATTTATATTAAAAAATTTGTTATCAATAGTGTAAAAATATTTTCAAACTTTAGAATTACAGTAGAAATATAACTGGATAAATTTTTTACAAAATACTATAGATATAATTATAATTATTATTATAATCACTAAACTATTTAAATATATCGATCCATACATTAAAAAAATAAAAAAATCTTAGAAAACTAACTTTATAAAATAGTTTTACATAATTATATTATGATAATAATGAATATTAAAAATTATTAATAAAGGAGTTTGATTTTCATATTACTTGATTAATAAACTCAATATTAGTTTTAATGATATTGTCTAACTGATCGTTAGGTGAACAAGTCCAAATATCTATAGATCCTCGTAGGAGTGATGTAATAAAAAGTGCTAAGTCTTTTGAATTAATATCTTTCTTTATTTCATTCTCTTGAATTGATTTTTCTATGAATTTTGTTAAAAAATTAATACCTTTTTCATTTAAATCATCAAATATATATCGATATTCAGGATGTTTATGATATATACCTAAAAACATTAAATAATATTCTTTAAAATCGACAATATGGTCTCCGACTACTAAAATAGGCTTTTTATCATTTTGCAAATCAATACCCATGACATAATAAAAAAGAATATTTAATTTCTCGATAAAAGAACCATCAAAACCCATTATCCTTTCATGATGATATTCATTAATATCGACCATATACCTCTGGATCAGATTTTTTAATAAATCATCTTTATTTTTAAAATGATAATAAATAGAACTATAGCTAGCCCCAGATTCCTCAATAATATCTCTTATAGACATATTATCATAACCATGTTCAAGAGACAGCAAAAAAGCAGCCTCAATTATTTTATCTTTAGTACTCATAAAAAAAACATCCACACTTAGTATATAATATATATTAGTTAAATCAATATTAAATACTTACCATTTATATTTTTTCTATTTTTTTATTTTTTAAAATTTTTCGCATAGGTTTTGGCGATTATTAGATTTTATTTGTGGATTTTAACTATTTTTTTGAGTTATTATTTATCTCTTATTTACAAATATATTGATAATAAATTTAATAGAGAATTTTACTTAATATATCAATTAAACAAATATCTGTTAAATTTTTATTCAAAATAAAATAAAATTGTATTATAAATTTGTAAAACAGACTTGTGGGGATTTTGAATTTTGGTCTTAAGTTTAGAATTTCGAAGATTTTTTTGTTTTGAAGTGTGGGTTCATTGTTTTTTAGGGTTTTTATATTTTGTGTATGAATAGATCGATACATTTATCATGTAGTTTGTCTAAATATATGTTTATTATTACTATTTGTAAGTGGTGTTTTATAAGAAGACTTATATGTTTTTTGTTTAATTTTTGTTGTTGGTGTTTCTACTGTTAATACTTTTGTTGATATTCAAAATAAGATATATTTGTAATGTTTCAACAATTAATCTAAGGTAATAATACTTATATCAGATTTACTATCTTCTATTATTTTTGATAAGAATAATGTTTTTATTAATGCTTGACCTATAGGTTTTAATGGTGTTTTTATGGTTGAATATTGATTCTTTGATAAAATTAAAATATATAATTCTTTTCAATGGGCTGAGTATAATAAATAGTAATAATTCATAATTTGATAAACTTAAAATAGTAGTATTGAAGAGATTTCTTTATCATAAAAAAAAGAATATAATAATGTGATTTCATCTGATATTAAAGTTAAGCAGATGTTTTTAAGAAAAGATATTTTTACTAGTTTTAGAAATAGTATGTGTATATGTGATTTTATTTAGATTATTCTAAAAAATAAGTCTGAAATTTTAGAAGAAGTTAATGGATTTTGGAAGGATTTTGGACCTTTGATTTTAAGATTATTTTTTTTGTTTTTATTTTAATGCAATATGAATTGTTATATTATTTTTAGAATATTTTTCATAATCAATTGTATATGCTCTTTTCAATTGTCCTTTTAATTCTAAATCCCAAATCTTTTGCCATACTTTGGGAAGATCGTCTCTAGATTTTACTTCAAAAGTTTCATATTTTTGTTTATCATCGATTATTATATTATCTTTATTACTTGAAATATCCTCATTACAAATACTTAAGGTATAATCTCCTTTAAAATCACTTTCATATTCATGATAAACACCATACCAATTACCAGTATAGTTTTCATTACTCATAATACTTTCTTGCCATAAATCAATAATTTTTGCAATATCATCACTAAAATTGTTAGCTCTTGTTGATTTTACTTTGTGTAACTTCATTATATCACCTTAATATATTTTCATGTCAATAATTATTTTCTATTTATAATTATATTGAATATAATTATTATAGTAATTTTTCCTAGTCAATGAAAAGTAATATTCACAGTAATTGTTGAAAAACGGACTTGGAGAGATTTAAACCTTTGATATTAGGATTAACATTTTTATGAGTTTTAAAGATAATTTTAAAGTTTTTAGTGTATTCTTTCTATATTTGTTCTATCAAAGTATTTATCAAAGGACACTAATTTTTTTATTTTATGTTCTTTCATTATTTCAAGTATGGCGCAATCTGTAAATGATAATTTAGTATTATATTTTTTATATGTGTTTATTACACTATCATTAAAATTTGGCATATTATATTCATTGATAATGGTACAATTATCTTTAATAGCATTATATGTATCAATAGCTAAATTTACATTGATTTTATTTCCTATAACTGTGACTATTTCATTTATTATAAGATTGCTTATATAACACTCATTGTCAAATATGCCTTGATTTTCTAGTTTATAGGCTAATTTGTTATTCTCATCAGTTTCAATTACATAAGCTATTAAAAAAGAACTATCTAAGAATATTTTCACTTATACAGCTCCTTTTTCAAATCTACAGAGTTGGTTTTATAATCTAATTTTCCTTTACCTCTAATGTCTTTGAAACTGGTTTTTTTCCTGAATTTTATTGTAGGTTCTCCTTTTTCATTAATAGACCATTCTACTAAGTCATTTTTTCCTATATTGAATTTTTTCCTTATTTCAGAAGGTATTGCTGTTTGGTTGTTTTCATATATTTTAGTTGTAACAGTCATATTATATTCTCCTACTAATAATATATTGGTAGTTATATTTAAATTTAACAGTCTATTTAAAAAATATAAATCTTTTTATTCCTTTCGCTGTTTTTTTTATTATAGGTGCCTGATTATTTTTATTTTATTCAGGTTTTTTTTATTTTTTTCAATAATAGTTCCAGTATAGTTACAATCTTTACATTCCCAAACTGCTGAATCCTGAGGATCAAACCAATCAACATTTTTTGATCCACATCTTGGACAAATTTTCATATTTTCCTCATAATTTTTATAAATTGTTTTTTTATTTCCATAATAATTATAAAGTATCAAATTTGTTAATCTTAACTATCATGGTTATTAAAAAAGTATAACAATTCTCTTATATATTCTATTTAATCTATTTAAAATACTTTCTTGTAAATTATATAGTTAATTATTAATGTTTAAACGTTAAATCATATATTAAGTATTTTAAATATAGGGTGATTGAATGTTTTATGAAATCTGTATATATGAAGTTAAAACTAATAAAGAAGAAGAGTTTGAAGAGTTAATTAAAGAAGTTGGTGATTTTTATCGTTCTTGTTCTGGTGTTAAAGATGTTAAATATATTAAAAGAACACATAGGCAAAAAGATTTTGAAGCTGTAATAAATGGCGAAACTCCAATAAGGTTAACACGGAAAGTGGGAAAAATAACCTATGTTTTATATTGGGAGTTAGAGAATGAAGAGGTACATGGTAAAATTTGTAAACTAGCTTATGAAAAAAATTTCATCAAAAGATTTCACAGATGCCTAACAACTATGCCCAAAATAATATTAGGGGAAGAAATAAAATAAACAACGTACTTGAAGGGATTTGAGCAATGGGTCTTGGGATTATTTTTTTTGAAATTAGGAATAATAATCATTAGTTTTAAGTTTAATAAAAAACATATTATTTATAGGGATATTTTCTGTGAGGGATGATTTCAGATGGAAATTACAGTATTGTTAGTTTTAGAGGTTTTATTAGTAATTTACATGATTTATTCTTTGATTAAATTTTGTTTTTTCTTTTTTGTGAAATATGATAGTAGGAAGAAATTGTTAGATAGTGCATATGATGGTAAAACTGGTGCAACTAATATTGAAGATATTGGTTTTCTTATTTTTATGGCTATTCTTTTGATTTTACTTGTGGTATCTGGTAAAATGCAATTTTTAAGTTTTGCAACTGGTTTTATGATTGGTATGACTTTAATTCAGAATTATTTTCACAGTTTTTCACAAGAATTGCCGAAGGAACGGATGCCAAAAGAACCATTATCTGCAATAAAATATATGTCTTATGCAATTGAAGATAAACCTAGTAGAGCATGGAAACAGTTGTTATTTATAGGAGTTATTATTGTCTGGCTATTATATACGTTTTTAAGTCAAGGATTTTAAGAAATATGATTTATATAAAAAATAAACTTATAAAAATAAAAATTAATTTATATTAACCTTATGAAAATTTTTAATCACTAAAATAACCATCTAACCTATTACTATTTACTAAATTAACTGTTGATAATCTTATTTTTTAATTTTTGGAGTGTTAATTGGTTTGTAGAAATATATCACTAGAAAAACTAAATTTATGATATTCCATGTGATATATCCAATATAAACATTAAATAATTATTTTTAAGCTTAATAATTAATATAATATTGAAAAAATAAAAAATAAAAAATAAAAAAAATTTTATTTAATAATTAGAGTCCTGCTTTGTTTACAATTGTTGTTGCAACACTTTCAGCAGATTCAAATGGAAAATCATCGGAAGTTAAAACTTCTCCAGCATCAGAAGCTTTTAAAACAACATCTCCTGATCTACATGTTGTATTTGCACCATCTGGCAATGCATCAAATAGTTCTTCTGGTGTTTTAATAGGAAATTTAGCTCCTTCTAATGCTCCAACAATTTGCTCATGAATTTCTTCTCTTACAGACATTTTTTCACCTATATTTTACAATATTTTTTTTTGAACAATTAAAATCTTAAAAGATTTTTAAATTTTTAGGAAAATTTTAAATGTTCTACAATATAAATTATAGAATAGATATAAATATATACTTTTTCGTCATAAAAATATACTTAACTATAGTTATATAACTAAAAATTTTCCCATGATTAATGATTTAGTTGTACTGATTAAAATTAAGGAAATACTTGATTTGGATTTTATTATTAAATATAATATGGGGTTGTAAAATGAAGCAAAAACAAACTTCTAAAAAAGATTTTCAAAAAATTAATAATGAAAATAATGATTATAATAAAGATACAATATCTGAAATCAAAAATATGGTTAAAGATATTCAAAATGATATTAAAAAAATGACAGAAAACTCAAATGAAGAACATTTAAGTTTTATGTACACAAATCTTAAAAATGAGTTTATAAATTCTATGAATGGATATATGATCGATAAAATTGATCCTGAATTAGAACAAAGAATGGTAAACCCCTGTGATATGAGAAATCAGTGTAAAAATATTTTTAAAAAATATTTAAAGAAACATACAGATGATTTAAACCCTGATAATATATCAAATGAAAAAATAAGCAAAAGTTATGATGAATTTGAAAAAATTAAAGAAAATAAACAAAAAGATGAATGTGACCAATGTTTTGATGAAGTTTCTAATATCTTTGAAAATCATGTTGCACTAATAAAATCAGTGAAAATTTATGATAATCAAAAAGATGAAGATGAAAAAAAAATTTCAGATATAGATGAAAAATACTTAGTTCAAAATGTTTTAAACTCCATATCTCATGAAAAACGATTAAAGATATTAAAATCCATAGCTATTGAACCTCAAAGTTTTTCAGCTCTTTCTAATTTAACTGACTTGAGAGGAGGAAATTTGATTTTTCATATAAATAAGCTACTAAAAAGTGATTTAATATTTCAAAAACAGAATCATAAAGAATACATGCTTACAACAAAAGGATTTAAGATTATACAACTACTTTTAAATATAGAAAGCTAAGTTTAAGGTGATTTTAATTTATTTTTACTTAACTTGAATTTTTATTTTAAATAAATACGAATTTTAAAATTAAATTATAGATTATATTAAAAAAGAAAATGAGGATAAATAATTATTTATCCTTTTTAATAATTTTGTTTCATTGTTTTTTCCTAATGATTATTCCTAAACAACTTAAAAGTACTAATAATATTAAGTTTATTGGTATTCCTGTAGTTTTCATAGTAGCACTTGCTGCTGGATTGTTATTTGTATCATTGGATGGCTTTGGAGTAGGTTTTGGTGGTATAGGAGGAATTGGGGGAGTTGTATTTTGTTTAACTAATGCTGTATCTAGATCTGTTGTTGTGTTGAAATTTTCACCACTGCTTATGATGTCTACTATATATGTGCCTGCTTTTTTGAATTTACCTGTGAAATTCATTGTTGCTTCTTCATTGATGTTTAAATTACCAATATGCCAAATATTAGTATTAGGATCATAGTAACCATGTGAAACAGTGAAATTGTTTAGATTAAATTCTGGAGGCAGGTTAATTTTAACTTTAACATCATATGCTATCTCAGAACCATTATTAATAATACTAACAATCCCATTAACTGTATCATTAACTAAATATTCATTTTTATCTAAATTAATAGAATTATTTATTGTGGTATTATCAACAATTAACAGATGGCCGTATAAGATAACATTACTAAATGTCGCACTCCCAGCATACTCTCCTGCAATTATAACTATTCCTTTTCCATGGTTAACTTTGAATGTTATGTTTGCTAATCCTTCGGTAGCTGTTTGATTATCAATAAATGTTCCATTAACATAGAAAGATATATTTTGCCCAGTAATTGTATTTCCCATATCATCAGTTAATGTAGCATTTAATATAACATATGTATTATTATTTACAATTATTGTTTTATTGTTGAGATAAGTTAGATTTAAAACACCTATATTTCCATTGTTATATATCATTTTACCTAACTCAGCAATATTATTAATCATGATATTACCAGAAACTGACATATTACCATTATTAAATATGCTTCCTCCTATAATGGCCTTGTTACCATTGAAATAAGAATCAATAACATTCATCTTATAATAAGTGTTATAAATAGCTCCTCCATTATTATTTGCTGTATTATTGATAAAATTAGAGTTAGTTATATTTGTTATTGAATAACAATTTATAGCTCCTCCATTATTATTTGCTGTATTATTAATGAAAGTTGAATCAATTATCCTGAGGCCATCATTGAAAAAATCTTCTATTGCCCCTCCATTATTATTTGCTGTATTATTAATGAAAGTTGAATTTTTAATAGTAAAATTATTTTGACCATTAATTGAACAAGCTCCACCAATTCCATTTGCTATATTGTTGATAAATTTGGAGTTAGTTATATTGTTATATGATTCATTC
Source organism: Methanobrevibacter sp. TMH8 (assembly GCF_020148105.1). Taxonomy (NCBI): domain Archaea; kingdom Methanobacteriati; phylum Methanobacteriota; class Methanobacteria; order Methanobacteriales; family Methanobacteriaceae; genus Methanobrevibacter; species Methanobrevibacter sp. TMH8. Next base: position 43,131 of record NZ_JAHLZE010000024.1, on the reverse strand, counting down.
CACTCGTCTTGTGCAAATATAGCTCCTCCTTGAGATGCTGCTTTATTATTAATGAAATTAGAATTATTAATATCGAATGATGCTCCCCTTTCAGAATCTATAGCTCCTCCTGCAGAAATGGCCGTATTGTTAGTGAATTCAGAGTTTTTAATTATCATTTTACTATTTACATTACTATAGATTGCTCCACCATAATAAGCTGTGTTGTTATTGAATTTAGAATCAGTAATATTTAAAGTACCATTGTTGTAAATTGCTCCAGCATTATAAGAACCTGTTAGGTTATTGTTGCTAAATATACAATCAATTAATATTAATGTACCATTGTTGTAAATTGCTCCACCGGATCCTATAATTTGTCCGTTGGTTAGAGTGAGGTTTATTAATTTTACGGTGTTCCCTTTTTCAATGTTGAATATTCTTCCAGTTTTTTGTGCATCTATTATGGTATTATTTGCTCCCTTTCCGATTATTGTTAGGTTTTTATTTATTGTTATGTTAGTCACGTTAGTGTTATATGTTCCATTATCTAGGTTTATTGTATCTCCATTAGTTGCATTGGATATAGTTTTACCTAAATTATCATCACTTGTTATATTGGTCTCTGCTGCATTAACTACAGATAAAGAAACTGATAACAAAAATAATAATGATATGATAAGGATTATTCTATTAGCTAAATTATTTTTTAAAATTTTCATTGTTTTCCACCTCCTTTATAGTTCAATATTATATAAATTAGTCATTTAATAATTATAAATGCCAAATATTATTTTTACTATTTCTAATATTTAAATCATTCGTATCCATTAAAAATTTTTCAAACTATTAAAACTAAATAACTTATTTTATTAATGTATTAAGTATTCATACATTAATATATATTTATAGATTATTTATTATTATTAATACTAAAATGATCTAATTAAAATATTATTAATATATTATTACTCATAATATGTTATTAATATCATTTATAATAGAATAGTAATTATAGGCCATTATATTATTAATAGAGATTTTTTAATATTTGTTGAAAAATAATAAGAGACCTAAAAAATATTTAAAAAATTTATAAATAACACAAAAATATAAAGAATTATTAATAATTTAAGCGAAAATTTGCTTAATTGTTAAAAAAATGAATTTTATCAAATTAACAAGATAAAAGAAGTTTTTAAATATTCTTTCCTAAAACTAAACTATAATAATTAATATTACTATTGATAAAATAAAAAAATAAAAGGATGTAAAAAATAATCATCCCTAAAAAACATTTATATTATTTTTTCCTATAAACTAGGCCTAAACTGCTTAATAACACGATTAAGATAGCTAATATTGGGGTTCCTGTTTCTTTCATAACAGCTGTAGCTATTTCATTGTTTTCATTTATTTTTTCTTGTTCTTCTGGTTCTGGTTGAGGTTTTGGTGGAATTGGTGGTTCTGGTTCTTCTTCTACAAATGTAGAAGCTGAATCTGTGCTTATTTCGAAGTTCTCTCCTGTGGTTTCGATTGAGATTGTGTGTTCTCCTGGTGTTGTGAATTTTCCTGTGAATGTTATTGTTGCTACTTCTCCTGGAGCTAAATTTCCAATAGTCCAAATATTAGTATTTGGATCAAAAATTCCATGAGAAACAACCACACTAATAGGATTTAAAACAAAACCAAAAGGGAAAAGTACTCTAGTTGTTACATTAGTCGCAGTATTATTGTCTGTATTAGTAATAGTGATTTTACCATGTACTGTTTCATTAATTTGGTATTCATTTTTGTCCAATGTAATTTCACTATTAACTGTGGTATTAGCTACAATTAATAGTTGGCCGTTTTTTGTGATAATGTCGAATCCTTCATGACCTGCATAATTACCAGTAACAGGAATAATACCAGTGCTTTGGTTAGCAAGGTATGTTATGTTTACATTTCCTTCAATAGCTTCTACTTCACCTATAAATATTCCATTAACATAAAAACTTATATTTTGACCTGTAACAGAATTACCCATATCATCAGTTAAAGTAGCGTACAAAATAACATCACTATTTTTATCAACAGTTATTGTTGAGTTATTAAGGTATGTTAGGTTTAAAATCCCCATTGTACCATTATTATAGATTTCGTTACCTAAAACATTCGCAATATTATCTGCCATTAAATTACCAGTGACTAGCATACTACCATTGTTAAATATTCCTCCTCCATAATTACTAGCTTGATTACTTGTAAAATTGGAATTATTCACAGTACAATTAACACCAATATTGTAGATTGCTCCACCATTAGTTGCATTATTCTCTGTAAATGTAGAGTTACTGATAGTAGAATTAACACCACCTACATTGTTGTAAATTGCTCCACCAATAGTTGCATTGTTGTTGTTGAAAGTACAATTAACTATAATGGGGTTTGCACCATTATTATTGATTGCGCCACCACTAGTTCCAGTATTATTGTTAAAAGTACAGTTAACTATAGTAGGATTTGGAGCGAAAGTATCAATTGCACCACCAATCGTTCCTGTATTGTTGGTGAAAGTAGAGTTGATTACAATTAGTTTTGCATTAGAATTGAAGATTACACCACCAAGGCGACCTATTGTGTTGGTGAAAGTAGAATTAATTATAGTAAGATTTGTACCGGTCTGATAGATGGCTCCTCCCCAACTATCAGCTCTACTGTTATTAAAAGTAGAATTAGCTATGTTAAGTATACCTGCACTATCAATTGCTCCACCAGCATTTCCTGCTCTGTTATTGGTGAATATACAATTGTTTATATTTAGTGTTGTTCCAGTTTGAGTCTCAATTGCCCCACCACTAGTAACCCTTATTCCATTGATTAATGTGATGTTTATTAAAGTGAGAGTATTGCCTGTTGTTAGAGTGAATATATTTGCTATTTTTTGTGCATCTATTATTGTAGTTTCTTTGTTTTTCCCCACCATAGTTAAGTTTTTGTTTATGTTTATTCCTGTCACATTATTTGTGTAATTTCCTTCATCTAAGTTTATTGTATCTCCATTTGATGCATTTGCTATAGTTTGGCCTAAATTATCACTGCTTGTTATGTTTTTTTCTGCTGCATTTACTGTTGATATTGTAATTGATAATAAGAATAATATGAATATGATAAGGATCATTTTACTTGAAAATTTATTTTTTAAGATTTCCATATTTTCACCCCCCTTTCTTTATATATACTAATTATGGAATTATATATTAAATATTAATATTTCTTCAAATAATTGTATAATACAATATATTGTTTTTATAATATAAAATTGTTTACAAAGCAAGGTGTCTGATTTTCATGAAAATCTCATGGAAGCAGAATCTTTGTTTCATATAAAATATGCATTAATCCATGTGTGTTTTTAAAAATACGTCTTATAATTTTGTAAAATTTAAATTTAGATCTTTTAAATTGGAAAATTTAAAATAAAATGGAATTTAAATATATTTTTGTGACAAAACATGAAAATTCCTTTAAATCCCGATAAAAAAGACCAAGTATGGAATTTGTTTTCCAAAATACTTAAAGTTATCGATTCTAGAACTTTTCAACAAGAACTAGCTCGAAATGGACTAAATAATATTAAAAATCATCAAATAATCCTTAAAATTATTTTATTAAGCATATTCTACCAATTAGATCTAAACTACGTCTATAATAAAATAATAAGTCGTCCTAAGCTTAAAAAATTTTTAGATATTGATGAGATACTCTCTCTAAAACAGATAAGAAAGATTTATCATCGTTATGATGAATGTAAATATCTTGAATTAGCTTTAAAAACATTGAATAAAATGAATTTTAAAGAAATAAAAAGAATTGACACGATGATCCTTGATTCAACTTCAATTACTCTGGATTTAAAATTTGGTGGAAAATATTTATCAAAGCAAAAATTACTTACAAAAGACTATAAAAGAGTCTATTCTACAAATAATGGACATTATGCAGTATTTAAAATGACATTAGCTATAGATAAAAAGATTTGCAAACCATTAACAATATTAATACATCCAGGAGCACCCCACGACACTACATTATTTGATGATATGCTTAATGAACTGAAAAGACGAAAAATATTAAAAAATGGTAATTAATATTATGTGATAGGGGATTTCAAAGCTTAAAAAATTATTTAATAGGAATTAACAAATATAATATTGTTACTTTACTCTTTCCAAAGAAAAAACCATCATTAATAAATTTATTTGAAAGAATACAGAATCCTATTGATTATTATGAAGATAATAATGGGGAAATTAAAATTTACAACGATTTAAAGCAAAAACTATTTGATTCACTAGTTAAATGGGAAGATTACAGAAGAATTAGATGGAAAATAGAGGAATTTTTTAAATTTATGAAAGAAAAACTTAAATTAAAGAATATACATGCATATACAATTATATCTGTCTATAACCACGTTTATCTAAATGTACTTTTAATAGGAATGATGATTAGCACAGGTTATAGAAAGATTAAAGAAATTAAAAGGATTGTTGATTTCACATAAATCAGACACATTGTTTAATTAAATACAAATTTTAAAATTAAATTATAGATTATATTAAAAAAGAAAATGAGGATAAATAATTATTTATCCTTTTTAAAAATGTTTTTTCATTGTTTTTTCCTAATGATTATTCCTAAACAACTTAATAGTACTAATAGTATTAAGTTTATTGGTATTCCGGTTTCTTTCATAGCTGCTGTTGCAACTGGCTTGTTACTTGTTTTGTTTGGATCATTCTTTGGATTAGGACTATCTGGATTTTTAGGTTTTTTAGGAGTTGGGGTTGGATTTGGTGTAGGAGTTGGTATTTCTCTTTCATCGTTTATTTTGATTAAAATATTTTCACTAATATTAGATTCTGAGTAGATTTCTGTTAAAATTGGATTGGTTTCGATTGTAAAGTTATCTATAGTTGCGAGAATATTATATGTTCCTGATTGTGTTGCAGTATATGTGAATTGTGCTATACCATTACTGTTAGTTGTTGCAGTTCCTACTAGTTCTCCATTAACATAGAAATTAATTATTCTATTTATAATAGGATTACCTTTGTTATCTGTAGCTGTTACTGTTATTGTTACTTTGTTAGATAAGATAATTGTAGTCATTAAAAGAGATGTTTGATGTCTGTTGGTATTATTTGAACCACCTAAATAACCAGTATTATTTAGGGCATTACCATTATTTGTAATATCATTATCACGAATGGTAGCATTACCTCCGTTATTAACGCCATTATCAATATTGCCATAAATTATATTATTCTCAATATTAGCATTACCAGTATTAGTTATACCATTACCATTATTATTTGTAATATTATTACCAGAAATAGTAGTATTATAGCCTCTGTTAAGTATACCAGTTCCATTATTATCCACAATAGTATTATTTTCTATAGTAGTAGAATTACTATTTACGTGATTATATATTGCAGCACCGTTATTCCCTGAATTGTTAGTGAAATTTGAAGAAATAATAGTTAAATTATTTCCATTTTCTGCATAAATACCTCCACCATAACTTGCATTGTTATCAAAGAATTCACAGTTATTAATGAGTGTGTTATTTGTTCTGTCTAAATCAATAGCTCCGCCATATGTAGCAGAATTATTAATAAAATTACAATTGTTTATAGTTAAATTATTGGTATTAATAGCAGTGATACTACCACCCCATGAATCTCCACTATTGTTAATAAAAACAGAATCACTAATAGTAAAATTATTGGCAGCCATTATATTAATAGTACCTCCTCCAGAACTACCCAAAGGAATATAATTATTAATAAAAGTAGAATTAATAATAGAAGAATCATGAGTCCCATATGAATGAATAGCAGAACCAACCTTTGCAGTATTATTAATAAATGTTGAATTTATAATGGTTAAATTAGCATATTCACAGTAAATACCCCCACCATAACTAGATGAAGCACTGTTGTTTATGAATGAACAATTTATAAATGTCAACAATGTATTATTTGAATTAGATGCTGAAATAGCCGCTCCAAAAGTACTTTTTCCATTAAAGAATGTAATATTTATGAAAATTATGTTTCGATTGCTGCTTATTGCGAATATTCTGCTTAGTCCTTGTGCATCAATGATTACTGTATCTTTTGGTCCGTTTCCTTGAATTGTTATATTTTTGTTAATAGCTATGTTAGTGTCTTGGTTAGTTTTGTTGTAAGTTCCAGGGTTTAAGTATAATGTGTCTCCAGTTCCAGTGTCAGTTATACCTTGTAATATACCACCAGTACTAGTGTCACTGATTGTGTTGTTAGCTGCACTGATTGTTGATAAGCTACAAATTAATAAAAGCATAGCTAATAATATTAAGGTTATTTTTTTTATTTTCATAGGTTATTTCCCTCCCTTTTTATTTTATTTATTTAAAATTGTGAAAATTAGCTTAGTAAAAAAAAATGGATATTTTTAATTATCTCGGGTGGTTTTTACTAAGCATAAATTTTCATCGTATGTTTTTTTGATTAATAACATTTGTTTTTATAGCTATTTTCATTAGTTGGTACAAATCATGGATTTTTAATGAAATAGCTAGATTTTTTAATTATTAATCAGAAGAAAACTATTTTTTGTAGTTTTCTTCTTATTAATACAAAAAATTTAAATCCAATTTTAAAATAAACTATTTTTATTAGCTTATTTTATAATATTGGGGAGTTGATTTAATTTTGTATATCTATAAAAAATTCATCTTGTAAATTAATAGAATTTTATAATATATAAAACTTGTCAACTACCATGTCAATTATATTCGGACTACAATGTCAAATTTATATTTTAATATTAAAATTCAAAAAAATATTCATGGAAGTTGAAACTGCGGAAAAAATAGGATGGGTTAAGCTATCTGAACATAGGAAAAAAATAATGTTAGACCTATCAAACACTCTAAAAATTCCTACAGAAATCAGTAAATCAACTGAATTAAGTAAATCTGAAGTTAGTAGGACATTGAGAGCTTTGAAAGATGCAGGAATAGTAGTTTGTCATAATGAAGACAGTCATAGAGGTCGTCTTTATGGTTTAACTGATGAAGGAAATGAGATAATAAAATATATACATTAGCTAATTAAATATTATTTATTTTACTATCATTTTTATTTTTTAACAATAATTGTAATTTATATTCTTATAAATATTTTTTCAATATTTTGTATTTTTATATAATATAAATCAATATTTTTCATATATAGAAAAATACTTAACTAGTACATTATAATGTATATTATATATAAAAAATTTGTCAACTATAATGTCAATTATATTTGGACTACTATGTCAAATTTACATTTTAATATAAAAATTCAACAAAATATACATGGAAGCCAAAATCGCTGCAAAAATTGGGTGGGTTAAGCTATCTGAACATAGGAAAAAAATAGTAAGGGACCTATCAAATAATTTAAAAATTCCTACAGAAATTAGTAAATCAACTGGTTTAAGTAAATCTGAAGTTAGTAGGACATTGAGAGCTTTGAAAGATGCAGGAATAGTAGTTTGTCATAATGAAGAAAGTTATAGGGGTAGGCTTTATGGCTTAACAGATTTAGGAAAAGAAATTTTAAAATATATAGAATAATTAGTTTAATAATTTAAAAATTTTTAAATAATACAAAAAACAAAAAAACTATTAAGTAAATTTTATTTATAGGCATTATACTAAAACAAGATTAGATGAGATTACATTATGAATTTATCAATTAGCTAAAATGGAAGAAATTTTTGAAATAGGAGAATTTAAAATGGTCACTATAGAAAAAAACATTATAGATGAACTAATAGATGAAGGAAATAAAATTAAGGTCGAAAGAAGTAATTTTAACGCTGCTAAATTCTTAGGATGGAAAGCTAGAACTTTAAATTATCTATATGAAACTTTAACGCCAGATAATCAATATGTTAAAGCGTTTGAAAAAGATGTTGATGTAAGAAGTATCAATGGGTATTCTTTGTTAAGTAGGGGAATTGAAATACTAGAAAACATTTCAAAAGATATCAGTAAAAATATGATTGGTAATGATGAAGAAATTAAAAATATTGAACATAATCCTATTGAAGATGTTGAAAATATTTTTAACAAATTTCATGAATTAGTTAAGATATTTGAAAATAGAACTCACAATAAAGCTCCTTTACTAATTGAAGATGAATATGATGTTCAATATTTATTACTGCCTTTATTAAGATTATATTTTGATGACATTATAGATGAAGAATCTGTACCTACACAAGGCAGTACTAGAAGTTTTATAGACTTTTTTTTAAAAGATGAAAATATAGCTATAGAAACTAAAATCACATCTCCAACATTAAGAAATAATGCTTTAACTAAACAACTTAATGATGATATTGGAAAATATTCAAAACATCCAGAAGTAAAAACATTAATGTTTTTTATATATAACCCGGGAAATCATATTAAAAATCCTATAGGATTTATTAAAGATTTTACAAAAAAAGAAAGAAATTTAGATATAAAAACATATATAACTCCTTAACACAGAATAAAATTAAACAAAGAAATTTATCAAATTAACGGATAAAAAGGGAAAAGAAGTTTTAGAATATGTTGAATGAACAGTGATTGTATATGTTAACAGGAAAAAAATTATTCAATAAAGATATTGATGATATTAATATAAATGATATTCTTGAACTAGTTGAAAATAAAATTATTGAAAATGAATATTTAGAATATAAAAAAAACTATGAACTAACTAATATGGATCATAAAAGAAATCTATTAAAAGAAATTTCTGCATTTTCTAATAAAGAAGGAGGATTAATAATTATAGGTATGGGTGAAAATAAGGATAAAACCCCTTATTTAAATGGATTAAAATATTCTAACTATGATGAATTAATTTCTGCTATTAATTCTATGGTTAGAAGTAACACAGAACCAAATCCTTTACCAAATATAAAAATTAAAACTTTAGATATAAACAACAAAAAAATACTTTTGATTAAAATATTTAAAAGTGTTAATAGTCCAATAAGGCGCATAATGAACCCTGATACAACAGGTGATTTCTATATAAGAAATAATAATCTATGCGATCATATGAATTGGAATGAATTAAAAAATGCTTTTTCAAATTTCACTAATATAGAAACAAAAAATAAAGATTTTATCGACGAAAAAATTAATATTTTATTTTCTGATTCAAATTATAAAAATTTTATGCAGTTTATCTTATTTTTAGTTCCTGTTAATGTATCAAATATAAATATTTCTAAAGAAATGAAATTAGTTGAAAAAAATTATGAATTATTCAAATCATTAGAGGGAACTTTTTTTAATAATAGAAAAAGAGTTTCAGATGGATACTTAGCATCATATAAAAATGAAAATAATGAAGTTGAAGATTATGTTAAAATTTATAACAATGGTATTATAGAATCTGTTTTGAGATTAGAAAAAGATGATGATATTGTTGATATAGATATGCCTTATTATGAAAATAAAGTTTTAATTTCCATTAGTAAATATGTTAAATTGTATAAAAAACTACAAATTAATACTCCAATAGAGGTTTATTTATCATTAACTAATTTAAATGGATTTAGAATTTTTGAAAAAAATCGTTTTTTATCCAAATCAAAGTGTGGGTTTGAAAACAATACATTGGAATTGCCTGTGTCAACTATAACTACTGAAAACTTAGAGAGATTAGCTCAAGAAATGAAAAATTCTTTTGATTCAATATATTATGATACTGATTATATAAATGGATCTAAGAGTTATGATGAAAATGGTAAATGGATTCCCTATAAATGATAATCAACAGAAAATAACATTAGATATTTATGTTAAATTATTTTAATGATAATAAAAAAACTTTATTGCACAATATTAAGTTAAACAAGGAATTTATCAAATTAACAAATAAAAAAAAGGATTTTTAAATTTTAAATGACTAATTAAAATATTTAAATTAAATATTAAAAATGATAAAAATGAATAATAAAAAAATAATTGAAAATTTATTGAAGCTTTCAAATTTCAACTATAATGATTTTGAAGAATTTAAAGAAAAAGAATGGGTATATGAATTTTTTGGAAAAAATCATATTTATTTTGATGAAGAAAGGTTGAATCTTTTTAGAGAAGCTTCTGATGCTGTATTTAAAGATGATTTATACATGAAAGATAATTTCCCTGTTGAATATATTGATGATAAACTTAAAGATATTATTTCTGAGGCGATTTCTCAGCCTGAAAATGAAAGAGAACCATTTATTAAAAGAGAAATTAAAAAATTTAAAGATAATATCAAAAATCAAATTTCAGATTTAATATTCAGATTTCCTGTAGAAAATTTAAAAGTAAAAGAAAATATAAAAATTGGAAATATAAAGCTATTTACTTTTGATGATATTGAATTTGAAAAAGTTAAAGAAAATTTTATAAAATATAGAGTAAAACAACTTGAAAAAGCTTGGTCAAAAGAACAAATTGAAGAATTGAAAGATGATATTAATCAAAATAATTGGTTTGAACTTGAATTCTTTAAAGACAATTTAAACAAGACTTTTGCTGAAATTAATATTAAAGGGATAGGTTATAATTCTAAAACTCTTGATTATGCAAAAATAAAAGCTATTAAGGGAATTAATCTAGCTTTAAACTGCTTAAAATTGTTTATTTCGCAAGATTATTCTTTTGGACTAAAAGGAGAATCTTTGATTGGGATTTATAGGGGTTATTATTTAAATAATCAAGATAAACCAATTTTACAAAATAGTGAAATTATAGGTCATTCACTTATGTTTGATTTAAATGATGACATAATTAAATCTTTAAAGAATAGAGGGTTTGATAAATTAAACAAAATTTTATTAAAACAAAAAAAAACAAAATATGAATCAAATATTTTAAATTCTATATATTGGTTTGGTGAAGCTTCTAATGTTCATGTACATAATATAAATTCAAGAAAAGAAGCTAAAAAAGATAAAATTGAGAATTTAGAATGTTTCAGATTAGGAGAAAGAGTTATTAAACTGTTCATTGCATTGGAATCAATATTAATATTTGATAAAAACGAACCTATTGTTGAAAATATTTCTGAAAGAGTTGCTTTTATACTAGGCAAAGATTATGAAACTCGTGTGAATATTAAAAAGAGAATTAAAGATTTATACGTAATACGAAGCAATATTACACATAAAGGAGATGTTTATGTATCTAAATATGATATGATTGATTTGTTATTTATTGTTCAAAATGTTTTGATTAAATTAATATCTAACAAAAAATTTAATTTTAAAGAAACAGCTGATTTAAAAAATTATTTTGATGAATTAAAATATTCATAATAGATTTGTATTAATAATATTTTTTAGCTTTATACTATTAAGTAAATAATTAACATATAAAAGGAAAAGAAGTCTTAAAATATATAGAATAATTAGTTTAATAATCTAAGTAAGAACTTTATAAATAATATAAAAACAAAAAAATTATTAATAATTTAAGCGAAGACTTGTTTATAATTTAATGAGTAATTTTATCAAATTAACAGATAAAATAAAAAAATTTGTTGAAAAATATATGAATAATATATAAGTAGGTATGATTATGACTAGAAAAAATCCTTATCCATCCACAGATAGTGCTGAAAAAAATGCAGTTGATCTTTTCAATGAATTTTTATCTAATGATTTATTTAAAAAACAAATTAAAACAGAAGATAAAACACCTAATCATGATGGATTCTTTGAAATTGTTGATGAAAATAGACACACAATAGCTACTATTTTTGTTCAAATCAAAAAACATCCTAATAATGAAAATAATAAAGTCATAGTTCCTTTATCATTATATGATTATTCAAGTTCTAATACTAATCCTATTTTGTTTATAAGTTCAGATATTAATCAAAAAATTGTATATTGGGTTTATATTCATGATAACCTTAAGAATACTAAAAATATTAGTTTTAAAAATGTAATATATAAATCTACAACTGTCTTTGTTAATGATGAGGATTTTGATAAAGGTATTATTACAAGAGATAACTATAAAGATTTAGAATTTCATGATAAATGGTTAAAAATTTTCAATGATCATTTATTAAAATTTAGAGGATATTCAAAATTATTATCAGATTTTAACGAGTTAAAAGAAAATATTGAACCTATTTTAGGAAATTCTGATCCAAATTTTATCCATATTCATAAATTTTTAGATGTTTTAAATAATATGCTTGAAAAATTTAAAATTGTAAAACATAGATTTTTTGGAGATTCTTGGAAAATTGGTTTCATGTACCATGAGTTTTCAAAATCACATTTATCTTATGCATTGTATCCAATTGAATGGGATGTTAATGATGTTCAAATAAAAAAAGTTAAGGATTTCCCTAGTTTGGCAGGAAAAAATTTTGGCTTTACAATAGTTAATGATGATAATAAAATATTGAAAAAAGAATATTATACATATTCTATTGAAGTAATTAGGACAAGAATTAAAAAAATTTTTAATGAAAAAGCTCTTATTATTAACAATGAATTTTTAGCAAATGAATTTTTGTTTTCATTTGCATTTTATAAAAATGACTTACTTGGAATTAGTAAAAAGGAAAGTTATAGTACATTAGAAATAAGAGATTCTTTAATAGAATACCTTAATAGTAAAAATCGTAACAAGTGGGATAATGATTATCCACTCAATGTTTTAATCGATTGTCTCTATTTTTTTGAAAATTCTAATATACAAAAAATATATATGCCATACCCCCAATATGATACATATAACGCTAGAATCTATGATATGTATGGAAAAAGTTCATTATCAAAGTTCTTAGAAACATTTTTTGGAAAACTACCAATAGTGTACAATAATATTTTTAATCAAAATTTTCATAATTTAAATGACGCAAATAGATTTTTAAAATCAAATAATATCTTTACAGAAGTAAAAATTCCTAAGAATCCTTTTGAATATCCTACAATTAACATTTTTTATTGTAAATCTAATGGAGATAAGTTTAATTCAGAAATATTTTTTTCAGGAGATGAACAAATGCCAACTTTTTTAAAAAATAAGGATTTTTTAAAGAAAGAGCAGGATTATTTTAGTTATAATGGTACTGATTACAGATTTATAGAGTATCATCATTCTGGATTAGATTTTGTTTTTGAAAAAACTCCTATATTTTCATATATTTATAGCTTATTAAAATCAGATTTTGAAAAATATTTTAAGGAAAAAATAAAGCAATTTGAAGGAACATAAGTGGGTTGTTTTATCAAAATGGTCTATTAATATACTATTACTTCATGAAATAGGGAATAAATATGCAAGAGTATAAAGAATTGATTCATATTTTTGAAAACTCAAATAAAGAATTCATTGATAAAAATATGATTATTTTAGAAAGTAAAGCTAGTGAAAGATGTATTTGTGCTAGTTTATCTCAAACAATATTAAATAATATAAAAAACTCAAAATATTATGAATATTATGTTGATGTTGAATATAATATGAATTATGTTGGGATAAAAAAACAATTAAGGGTTCTGAAAACATAAATGTTGAGATTACTTGTGATTTGATAGTACATAATAGGTGTGAAATAAAAAATAAAGATAATTTAATTACTTTAGAAATGAAAAAAAGTTACAGAAAATCAAATGAAAAAGAAAAAGATAAATTTAGATTGCAGGATATGACACGCCCATTAGATGAAACTATTACTAGAATAAATGGAACAAATTTTCCTGAAAATGTTTGTGGATATATTTTAGGAGTATATTATGAAATAGATTTAAATAAAAGAATAATTTTAATTGAATACTATAAAAATGCGGAATTATTTAATTATTATAAATTTGAATATTAATATGTTTTTAATTATAATTTAATACTTAAAATATAAAGATAGATAATTAATAAAAAAATCTTCTAAAAAGATAAAATAATTTTTTCATTTTATTAAATGTTAATTTTTATGAATTTAAAGAAGATTGTATTGAATCTAAATAAAAATTATTTATTTTATGAAGTATTTTTATCATTAATAGTTTAGATTGAATTTGGATACATATTAACTAAATTTTTGTTATTTTTTACTTTTTTAATAGATTATTCACTTATTCTATATTATTGTGGGGTTAATATAGAAAATTATAATAATAAAAAATAAATATAAATGTATAGAATAAATATTAAATATTTGGTGTTTTAAGTGTCAAATGATTTTATAAATGATATTTCAATTAATAAAAAAGAAGAAGATGGTTTACACAGAGTTAAATATGTTGAACAGCTTTCATCAAAGATATTTAATTATAAAAATAAGAAAAGTTTAGTGATTGGTCTGTCGGGAGAATGGGGATCTGGAAAAACTTCAATGCTAAATATGGTTATTGAAACATTTGAAAAAAAATATCCTAATGAGTTGATATTGATAGAATTCAATCCTTGGTATTTTTCTAACCAAAAGGAATTGATTGATGAATTTTTTAAAGCAATAATGATTAGTTTATCTGAAAATAAAGGAGTTTTAAATAAAATCAATGAAAATGATCTTATTAATTCATTTAAAGATTATTATAATTCTCTTATTGATAAATCAACTGTTTCTTCAATATTATCCTTAAATGAAAATGAATTTATTAAGAATTCTATAAAATCACTTCCTTATATATTACCAAAGTTTAATAATTTTATAGATGCATATAATTCAGATAAAAGTTTGACAGAGCTAAAAGAAAAAATTAATAATTATATTGAAAAAGAAAAACTTAGAATTCTTTTTATTATTGATGATATAGATAGATTATCTGACATTGAGACTGAACAAATCTTTAAACTTGTCAAATTAGTAGCTGATTTTAATCGTACTATATATTTGATGGCATATGATAAAGAAATTGTTTCAAAGTCTCTCAATAAAACCCAGCATGATAAAGGACATCAATATTTAGAAAAAATTATTCAAATTCCGCTAGATATACCTAAAATTTCTAAAAATGATTTAAATAAAATATTATACAAAAGGATTAACCCTATTATTCCATTAAATGAAGATCATTTTATTTATGTTGAGCATTACATGGAATTTAAATCTTTTTTTCGAAATGTTAGGGATGTTAATAGGTATTGTGATGTTTTAAATTTTGATTTTGGTAATGTTAATGGTGAAGTCAATTCTTATGATTTCATGTTATTAACAGCGATAAAAGTATTTGAACCGAATGTATTTGAAAACATAATAGAAAATAAAAGATTTTTATTAGAAACTTCTGTATTGTATACTCGAAAAAGTCAGAAGGATGATATTGAAGAAAAAAAAGAATTTGTTAATAAAGATATAATTAAAAATCTTAAACATGTCAGCCATGATAATATGTACTCTTTAATCAAGTTATTATTCCCTCAATTAAACAGAGGGTATTCAGGTATTCAATGGGAAAGAATATGGGATAGAGAATTAAAGATATGTAGCTTTAAACATTTTGATAAATATTTTGAACTTAATATTCCAGAAGATGAATTATCTAATGAAGATTTTAATAAGATAATTTCTTTGAAAGTTTCTAAAGAAGGTTTTAAAGATAAATTAGTTGAATTATATAAATCAAACAAATTATTTTTATTTTTAAATAAGTTTGAATCATATATCTACAATAATAAAGAAATTAATTTTGATAATTCAGAGTTTCAAAATATTTTAACTAGTTTATTTGAAATTGGTGATTATATTTTTCAAAAAGATAATTATAGCTATGATTTTGTGGGTATAATTTTATATTTGTTAATGCTTCTTGATAATAATGAGATTAGATTTAAAATACTAGAAAATTCGTTTGAAGATTCAAAAAATTCTATAATAACCTTTTCTATTTTTATTAATGGTTTATATCGTGAAAATGAAAAAGAAAGAGATAATTTTTTATCTTCAGAACAGCTAGATTATTTGAGGCATTTAGCGATTGATGGAATGAAATGTTTTGATGAGAATAATGATATAATTAATGATAATAATTTGGATTCAATTCTTAACATTTGGTTAAGCTTGGATAAAGAAAGTGCCATTGATTTTATAAATAGTAATGATGAATCTGATAAAGGATTAATAAATATTATCTCTTCTTTTGCATCTAACTCAACTAAACATTTTGGTATTGAATATAATGGTTCTTTCTACAAATTTGATGAATCAATCAATAATTATTTAGAAAAATCAAAATATGAAAAAAGAATTAAGGATATTTTGAGTAATAATAAAAATATTAATGAGAAAACTAAATTTGCATTGAAAAAATTTATTGGAATATTAGAATAGTATCAATACTTTTATTTACATTAATTTTTATTAAATATGCATTAAACTTTTATTTTGGAATTAATAATAGTTTTGGCACTATTTAAGTCTTTAAAAATAAAATTATTTATCTTAAGTTTTTTTATTTTTAGTATTTTTTTTACACTCTTATGTTTAATATTAATTTTTTAATAAACTATTCAATTATCATGCTTTATTATTGTGTGATTAATATAGAAAATTATAATAATAAAAAATGTCTATTATTGTATAGAATTAATATTAATAATGAAGTTAAACAAGGAATTTGTTAAATTAATAGATAAAAAGGGAAAGAAGTTTTTGAAGATATTTAATTTTTATTAATTAAGGAGATACTATGTCATCACTACAAAGAGCATCATTTAAGGGTTATACGTATCAACACTTTATATATTGGTTATTGATATCAAAAATGGATGTTGATAGAAATATATGTTCTATAGAGGTTGAAAGAGATGTTTCTCATAATTTTGATGATTGTTATTTATAATCAAATTCAAAAAAATATTATTTTCAAGTGAAAAATGAAAAAAATAAAAATGGGGAAATGATATCTTTAGATGAGATTACAGTTACTGATGAAGAAGTTATATTGCCGTCATATACAAAAATATCTTATAAAAAAGACAATAATAATATTTTGATTTTAAATAGTGATAAGATAGAAACTAACACTGAAGTATTGGGAGTTCCTGCTAGCAAATTGGATAGTATTTATATAGTTCCACTAACACCAAGCAAAACTCAAGAAATTTTAGATGAGATGTATGATGATGATAAAAGAATAAATATGATATATAAATTTGCTTATGAGACTACTATAAACAATATTTTTAAAGTTACTTTAGATGATTTACCAATGCTTTTTACATTTTCAATAGAATTAGATGAAAAAACTTCTATTATTAGAGATGATTTCATTATCAATAATGGAATACAACTTGTCACTGGAAAGCCAGGGGTTGGAAAAAGTCATTTTGTAAATGAATTAAAAGAAAAAATTCATATTGATGTTACGTATAGATTTTGGACAAGTTCTCAAGATAAATATATTAAAGATAGGAGAATTTTTAAAAATTTTTTGCGAGATTTAGGCAGTAAAGTATTTAAATCTCCTAAAAGTTTCAAAACAGAAGAATTAATTGATAAAATCAATTCAGATAATTTATTTGTTGTGATTGATGGTTTAGATCATGTTGAAAATTATAATCCTCAGGAACTTGAAGATTTTATTAGTTTTATTGATAAACTTTCAGAAACTAAAGTTTTAGTTTTATCGAGACCGTTAAAAAAAGAATTGAGTTGGAATGAAAAAGTTCTTGAAAATTGGAACCTTAAAGAAACAGAAAAATATTTATCTGATTCACATTCAATAGCTGATTACAAAATTATTAGACAAATTTATGATTTGTCAGATGGTTATCCTATTATAACTAATTTTTTAGCCGAACATTATAAATTACATGGAAAAATTCCAATTTCAACTCCAACTACCGAAATTTCAGATTATTATGAAAAATTAATAAAAGATAATGATACAAAACGTCTTAGTATATTTTTACTTAATGATTATTTCTTTTTAGAAGAGGAAATAGACCTTTTACTTGATGATGTGTTAATAAGTGACCCTATAAAAGAATTCATTGCAGAATATCCTTATTTATTCAATATAATTTTAAATAGAATTTCACTTATACATGATAGTTTAAATACTTTTCTTAGAGAAAAAAACAAAGATACAGAATATTTTTTGAATTTAAAAAAGAAAATTTTGCCTAAAATAAAAGAAAGTATTGAAAAAGAAGAAATTAGATATTTAGCAAGATTTGATGGATTTAAATTTGATAAGGAATTTATTGAAAAAATTCTTATAAAATACTCTGATATTAAACTTTTCAGAAAACTATGCAATCAAAATCTTGATTTAGCATCTATTGAAAGCTTTTATCAAAAATTACAATTAATGTTAGAAAATTATCCTAATTTATTTGATATTTATCAGTATTATTCATTTATATTAATTTTATTGATAGTTGGAAGAATAAATTATCAATTTCATAATGATTCTTTGAATTATCATGTAATTAAATATATAAAAAGAAAAGAAATTGATGAAAAAAGCATTTTTAGTAGTGGTTACCTATGGGGAACTTATTTATGCTTAATTCATAAAAATGAAAGATATTATAAAAAAATTCTAAGTGATAATCATTTTGGCACAGATTTACGTAAAACTTTCTACTTATGGGATATGGAATATGAATTTTTTGATATTTTTGAAAAAAATGTTGATGAAGATAAATTAGAAAAATATCTTGATAATTCTCCAGATAATGTTTATAAGAATACAATTACCTGTTTAGTTGATTTTATTATATTAATTTGGATAAATAAGCATGAAAATTCTGTATTTTATGAATTAATTAATAGATATTTGAAGGATGAAAAAGATCCTATTATTAAAAAAATATTGAACAAACATGTTAAACCGCTTGAAAAACATGGAATTATGGGGTATGATTTAAATAGAATCATGCCTAAAGTAAAATTAAAATTAATGGAATTAAACGTTATAACTGAAGATAATATCTTTTTAAAAAATAGTTTAAAGGAAGTTATTAATAAAATATCTCCTAAAGGTTCATTTAAAGTTGGTGACTATGTAACAAGCTATATTCGATTGAAAAATCATTTAAATGAAGACTTCAATATTTTTGACTTAAACAAATATTATACAATGTATATTTTTAGAAAAGATTACACAGTAACAAATATACATGATGCATTAATTACATTTGAAAATAAAAATTTTTTAAATTATTCTGATTCTATTAAACTGATTGAATCTTTAATGAAACAGTCTGAAAAAGGAATAAATTATTTGTTAGAATATTATATTAATAGTAAAGATCCTGAATTTACTAAAGTATTGATTGAAAATAATGAGTTAAATAAAGATTTTGCAGACATTTTCCAGTTAGATCCTCCTAGATTAGATTATTTTAATTTGGATGATATTGAGGAAAGAATGGCTGAAATTTTTCATTATCATTCTTATGGTAAGAATATAAGCCCTGATGATATGGGTAATGCTTTAAAGTCAAAATATAAAAAATCGATATTAAATCATATTGATTATTTTGGGTTTTCTTTTTCAGAAAATTCAAATGAAAAAGATAAAAAAATTAGAATTCCATTTGAAAACGGCTATATTTCAGAAGAAGACTTAGAATATATAAAAAACAACCATATTAGGCCTGAAAAAATTGCTAAATATTGTGATGGGTGGTATCATGGATTTCCAAGCACAATTTTTTATGAACATTATGATAAAAAAGAATTAAGGGAAAAATGTTTAATTATTATTCATAAATCATTATTTGCAAAATGGGGACATGATTCTGACTTCATATGTGCATGGTATGATTTTTTGGGAAACATTCCTAAATTTCTTGAAATGATAAATTATGATGTTAATTGGGAAAAATTATATAAAATATTTTTAGAATTCACTGAGCAATCTAGCATTCCATTTAATAAATAGCTTAATTGCTTTTTTTAAAACTGAAAATTGATAAAATTATATTTTAGTAATAATACTAAATTATCAATAAACGGACTTGGAGGGATTTGAACCCTCGATCTTAAGATTAGGAGTCTTACGCCCTTCCAGACTAGGCTACAAGCCCATAAATATTATATTCATATATTATTTTTTTAAATATTTATTTTAATAGCTAGCTATTTATTAATATAATATATTTTACAATAAATAGATCTTTCTAAAATTATAAAGCTTTTGATGAATTATTTTAAAATATAGCTATATTTGATGATTAATTAAATTGAATCAGTTGAAAAATTTTAGAATATAAATAAAAAGAAATTAACGGGCCGGGAGGGATTTGAACCCTCGATCTACGGATTAGAAGTCCGTCGCCTTATCCAGACTGGGCCACCGGTCCATTTGAATATGATTTATTTTTTTGAATTGGAGTTGTTTCTCCTTTTTTAAAGCTAATATTTCCTGCTAATTCTTGCTTTTGTCATAGGATATTACTTCATTAAGATTAGAAGTTTATTGCACTATATAAACTATGCCAAAGGCTATGATATGCAGAATAATAAGATATTATATTTTTTAGTATATAAATGTAACTATTTCTATGAAAGATATAGTTTGAATTTTTTAATATTTAAATTTATAGCTAAAATATTAAATATAATATATAAAAATAAATTTTTTAAAAAGCTATTTCTAAGTAGCTAATTAGTAAATATAATATATTAAAATATATTGAAAAGTAAAATTTTTAAAAAGTTATTTCTAAGTAGCTAATTAGTAATTATAATATAATATATTATCTATTAACAATATATTAAAAGTTAAAATTTTAAAAAAGATATTTGTAAATAGCTAGTTAGCTACTTACATATAAATAGGTGGCTGAGGATCATTTTTAACGTCTTCAGCTAATTTTTGCAATCTTGATTCGATGTCTTGAGCTTCTTGGATAAGAGGTTCATAATCAATATCCATATCTAATAATTTATTAAGTCCTTTAACAGCTTCAGAAGCTGCTCTTGGATCTGGATATTGGGTGAGAGTTTCTGCTAATATACAAGTAGCTTTGATATTTTTCTGAGCTGTCTGAGTTAAGAGAGTTCCAGAAAGTCCATTTATATTTCCTATTTGCATTATTGGAAAGTCTTTTTCTTTTAATCTATCAAGTGACTCAGTTGTGTTAGCTACTGCCCCTGCAGGGTTCATTTTTTCTCTAACAATAGCACTGTTAAATGTTACTAACTCTTTGCTATTATTTTTTTCCATCCAATCAACAATAGCATTAGTCATATCAAAAACAACTTCTTGTGGAACTATAAAGTCTGATAAAAATAATACAAGTCCGTTTCCTTCATATATTCTAAAAGGATGTAATGCCACTCCTTTATAAAGTACAGCTAAAGGAGGAAAATATTTTGATTCAATATAACCAATTTCTCTCATCTTTAAATTATCAACTAATAACCATCCGATTATATTTCCAATAAGTCCTGCACCTGGAGATCCTTCAAGTACAATCGCATCTTCTATATCTTCAGATACTATTTTACAACACTCTGTTTTAGTTTCCACTATCATTTAATTCATCTCATTCTTTTTATTTTTGTTTTATTATATAATAATTAATAATATAACTTTAATATGTAGAATTAATTAAATTGATGAAATATAACATTTAATTGTATAAATAAACTGTATGAAATTAATTTTTATGAAATATTAATTAAATTGATGAAATGTATATTTAATTGTAAATGAACTTTATGAGATTGAAAAGTAACATTTAATTGTATAAATGAACTTATGAAATTAAACTTTATGAAATATTAATTAAATTGATGAATTTAGCATTTAATTGTATAAATGAACTTTATGAAATTGAAAATTTTTTAAAAATAAATTAATATATTTTTTAAAAAATTAAATTTTTAAAAAATTATAAAATATTGATATTTAATGATTTATTAAAATTATTGTTAGATATAATTTAAAAATTAATTTAAAAAAATTAATTTAAATTATATTAATAATCCTATTAATTATAATTAGCAACCAGCACCACCGAGGTTTTCACCAGTTTCACTATGAATATGTATTTCTCCTTTTACATCATCGTCAATAAGTATAGGGACAATGTAAATTAATAAATCATTATCTATTTCTTTTAATTTTGGTGTTCCAGTAGTAGCTTTAGGTTCTTCAATATACCTTTCAGCTATTTCCTGTGCTTCTTTTTCATTTATCATATTTCCGCCTCAATGATTATGAATTTTATTTTATTATTAATTTAATTATTTGATAGCTATTATAAGTTAATAGCTAACTTTAAGCTAGCTATTATTCTTTTTTAATAGTTATACTCTATTGGTACGCTTATTTGAATCGACACCAATGGCATCTACAACATTTCCATCTTTGTCGTAAATTTTTGCTACCCACATATTTATAGAGCTATCCCATTGTGCACTGCCTGCATAAGCTCCGGGTTCACCAACAGCATTGTTGATAATTGTTTGTGCTTGTGATGAAGTCATTCCTATATGGACATTACTTCCACTACTTCCAGAGCTCTGACTACTAGATCCTCCATTTGAAGATCCACTTGAACTTCCACCAGTACTTCCACTACTGTTACTTGTTGTTCCGTTGTTTACACCATTATCGCCAGCTAAATCTCCAGCTCCACTATCACTTGATGGAGTGAAACCTGGAAGACTAAATATGCTTCCTTCTGGGTTGGTAATGCTGTAAGCTGTTACTCCCCCAGCTATACATAACACTATTATAACTGAAATAATTATATTTGAATTTTTCATTTAATTACCTCTTTAAAATTTGGTATATTATGCCGTTAATAACACTTATTTTTTGTTTTTTTCTTTTTTATTTTTTTAGGCTTTTTTATTTAGATTTATTTCTTATTTAGATTAATATAACCAAATTAGTTAAATCTTATGTTTATTAACTATAACATAATTATACATGATATAATATATATTATTTAGTTAATATATCTTTCTATATTTATAAAACAATTATTAGTATATGAGTCATTAAGCTGTTATAAATGAATCATTATTCTTTTCCCATCAATTCTTAATATTTTCTTGTTTTTCTTTATTATTATGATTCTGTATAGTATCCTCATTATAATTTTTATTCATTTAAGATAGTATTTATTTTTTTGATTTAGATTTTTTTGATTTGTCCTGTATAGTTATAATTTTAGCTATAATTATACTAATGACCTTTATATTTGGATTAATACTGATGTTAAAATTTTTATTAAAAATCTTGTTTTTTAACAACACTTAAAGTTACTGTTATTATATATAAGTGTTTCTTTTTTTTTCAAATGAAAACTTTATTAATAAAGAGTTATGTAAATATTATTTGTTAGTTTCTAATTTTTTATAAATAAAGAGGTGACACATTTGAGCGAAAGAATAGTTATATCTCCTACATCTCGACAAGAAGGACATGCTGAGCTTGTCATGGAAGTTGATGATGAAGGGATAGTTACCAAAGGAAGATACTTTAGTATCACACCTGTTAGAGGCTTAGAGAAACTCGTAGCTGGTAAAGCACCTGAGACTGCACCAGTTATGTGTCAGAGGATTTGTGGTGTATGCCCAATACCTCATACTTTAGCTTCCGTAGAGGCAATGGATGATTCATTAGATATTGAAATTCCTAAAGCCGCAAAGTTGTTGAGAGAATTAACCTTAGCTGCACACACAGTTAACAGTCACGCTATACACCATTTTTTAATAGCTACTGATGTTGTGCCAGAAAACTTATTTGCTGATGCTGTAAACAGTGTTTCTACAATAAGAAAAAATGCACAATATGTTGTAGATATGGTTGCTGGTGAAGGTATCCACCCATCTGATATTAGAATAGGTGGTATGGCTAGTAACATTAGTGAATTAGCTAGGAAAAAATTATATTCAAGATTAAAAGCATTAGTACCTGTTGTAGATTCACATGTTGAATTAATTACTGGTTTAGTTGCAGACAAAGGATTCCCAGAAGGTTTAGGTGTACATGACCAACCTGTATTTGCTAGTGATAAAATTTACGGTAAAAAAGAATTCTTTGATTTAGATAGATTTACTGAAATCATGCCTGAAAGTTGGTATGATGATGCAGAAATAGCTAAAAGAGCTTGTTCTACCATTCCTTTATACGATGGTGTAAATGTAGAAACTGGTCCAAGAGCAAGAGCAGCTAAATTCGGAGGATTCAAAGATCAAGGAGTTGTAGCTCAACATGTAGCTAGAGCTGTAGAAATGAAAACTTATCTTTCTAGAGCAATTGCTATCTTAGACGAGTTAGATACTTCTGCAAATACTATGGCTGACTTTGACCCAAGAGGTACAAATAAGCTTGGTATTGGACCTATTGAAGGACCTAGAGGAACTGATATTCACATGGCACAAGTTGCTGATGGAAAAACTCAATTCTATAGTGCATTAGTACCTACTACTTGGAATATTCCAACTATGGGGCCTGCAACCGAAGGATTCCATCATGAATGGGGACCTCACGTAATACGAGCTTATGACCCTTGTTTATCTTGTGCTACTCATGTAATGGTAGTAGATGATGAAGACAAGAGCGTTGTTAAAAACGAAATGGTAAGAATCTAAGTTAATTTGTTGATGAGTTAAAGTTATTATTACTTTACAATCGTTGATATTATTAATGGATTATTCTAAGGGAAAAATATGCCATACGATGCAGAAACATTAGTTGTAGGGTGCGGAAACATACTCTTTAAAGATGATGGTTTCGGACCTGAAGTTATTAATGCTTTAGAAGAATATTTTAAAGATAAAGAAATGCCAAATGACACCATGTTTATTGATGCAGGAACTGGTGCAACACACTTTATATTTACTTTACCACATGAAAGTTGGAAAAAGATAATTGTAGTTGATGTTGTGGAGTTTGATGCAGAACCAGGAACTCTAAAAATTTTTAGTCCTTATGACATGCCACGGGGAGCATATGAAAATGTTCATTCATGGCCTGTTGAAGAACCACTTCATGATTTAGCTGAAAAAATCGAAGTAGTTATCGTAGGATGTAAACCAAAGGAAATTTCTGCACCGAATGTGGATATGGGCTTGACTGAGCCTGTAAAAAATTCAATCCCTAAAGCCATTGAGATGATTTTAAAAGAAATAGGGGTTTAGCAAATGCTTGCAAGAATTAAAAGGTTTTTAGGACTTGGAGGTAAACAAGTACAACAAGCTAAGCCAATTAAGCCAAAAGATGATGAATCTTCACAACAGGAGGTTGAAAAAGTGGCTGATAAACCAAGAATAGGATATTTTCACTTGAGTGGGTGCTCTGGTGACGGTATGGCATTAACTGAAAATTATGACATACTCGCTGACCTACTTACTGATATGGTAGACATTGTATACGGACAAACCTTAGTTGACGTATGGTATGATGATGAAAACAACCCATACGCAATTGATGACATGCCAGAAATGGATTTAGCATTAGTTGAAGGGTCCGTTTGTTTACAAGATGAACATAGTATGCATGAACTTAAAAAATTAAGAGAAAAAGCTAAATTAGTATGTGCTTATGGATCATGTGCTATGAATGGATGTTTCACCAGATATTGTCGTGGTGGACAACAAGCACAACCAAAACATGAAGCATTTTTACCAATTGGAGACATAATCCAAGTAGATTGTTCAATGCCAGGTTGTCCTGTATCTCCAGAAATTGTAGCTAAAACTGTAGTTGCACTTATAAACGGAGACATGGAATACTTACAACCTATGCTCGACATGGCTGGATGCACAGCTAACTGTGGTTGCGATTTACAAAAAAATATTGTTAATAAATCTCTTTGTACTGGATGTGGAACTTGTGCAATGGCTTGTCAAACTAGAGCTATTGAAATGAGAGAAGGAAGACCAGAAGTAAATATAGACAGATGTATTAAATGTGGTATATGCTACACTCACTGTCCAAGAAGCTGGTTCCCTGCAGAACAGATCAATAAGGATTTAGGACTATAGGAGGATTTAAAATGGTATTAGGTACTTACAAAGAAGCTGTATCTGCAAGAGCTACTGACAAACAAATCCAAAAAGTCTCACAAGATGGTGGAATCGTAACAGCATTATTATCTTATGCATTAGATGAAGGAATTATTGAAGGAGCTGTAGTAGCAGGACCTGGCGAAGAATTATGGAAACCAGAACCTCTCGTAGCTATGACTGCTGATGAAATCATTTCCGCAGCAGGAACAAAATACACTTTCTCTCCGAACGTTGCTGCATTGAAAAGTGCTGTAAGACAATACGGTCTTGAAAAAGTTGGAACTGTTGGAATTCCATGTCAATTACAAGGTATCAGAAAAATGCAATCTTATCCATTTGGAACAAGATTCTTAGCTGATAAATTAGCATTAGTAGTTGGTATTTTCTGTATGGAAAACTTCCCATTTGCTTCACTTGAGACTTTCATCAGTGAAAAAATGAAATCTTCACCTGAAGTAACTGAGAAAATGGATATTGGAAAAGGTAAATTCTGGATTAAATCATTAGGAGAAGAAATCGGTCTCCCATTAAAAGAAACTCACGGATATGAACAAGCTGGATGTAATATTTGTCCAGATTATACTGCTGAGTTAGCTGATGTGTCTACCGGTTCTGTAGGTTCTCCAGATGGTTGGTCTACTGTTCTCAAAAGAACTGATGCTGGTGCTTCAATATTTGACCAAGCTGTAGAAGCTGGAATTATTGAAACTAAAGCAATGGATAGTGTAAAACCAGGATTACCATTACTAGAAAAACTATCACAAGGCAAGAAAGATAACGCTAAAAAAGAAAGTGACAGTAGAAGAGAATTAGGACTTCCAGTCCCATTCTAATTCTATTTCATTTTTCTTTATTTTTTTATTTTTTTTTATTTATTAATTAATTAATTAAATGTATTTGACTTATTTTTTTTATAAATTGTTTAAAAATAAAAAATTTATAACAATAAATTTTGATTTGACAATTATACTATGATTAAATTTATCTTAAACTCATAAACTGGAACTTAATTAAATATTTAATATTATTTGAAGTTTTTATTAAGATTTTTATATTTAACACATTCTTTCTAGTTTTTATATTTAAACATGCTGTCTAATTTTTATATTTAACACATTCTGTCTAGTTTTTATAATAAAAAAATTTATAATTATATAATGTTTTTTGATTTAAAAATAGATTTTTTATAATTGAAATTTTCTATAATTGAAAATTATATATTAATATTTAAAAAATTTTTAAAAATTAAAAAGAAAAATTAAAAAGAAAAAATATAAAGAAAAAATATACAAAATAGCTAATAATATAAAATATGTGTTTATTTTATTCAAACTCCTAAAATCAGTTGTTTATTTTACCTTAGCTCCTTTTATTGTACTAAATGTACTGTAATTTTTTACATTATTTACAATAGTATATGAACGAATTTTATAATAATAAATTTTCCCTTTTTTCAACCCTTTATCAGTAAATTTAATTGTAGAACCTGATTTAATTGTTTTTTTGAGAGTATATTTTCCTTTTTTAGTGGTAGATTTATAAATTTGATAACCATTTGCTTTTGGAACCTTTTTCCAAGAGAGATTAATTTTTTTCTTTCCAGAAGCTACTTTTAATGAAGGAGTGGAAGGTTTTGTTGTTACTTTATTTTCACCGAATAATTGTACCCAATAATGATCATTGCCTATTTTAATATATGCAATACCAATTGTAGTGAATTTAGGATTTAAAATATTATTTCTATGACCTTCTGATTTCATCCACGAGAATTGAGCTGTATACATAACTTCTTGAGGTGTTCTCTGACCTTTAGCTATGTTTTCACCTTTGATTTTAGAAGAAAGTACTGAATAGGGCTTTCCATTAGGTCTAGTATGACTAAATAATGTGTTTAGTTCCTTAACTCTTATTTCAGCTGCAGAAATCATGTCTTTATCTAGTATAAGTGGTTTGAGATTAGCTTTTTCTCTTTCGTTGTTAACAAGCTTTAAAACTTCATTTACATATGCATCATTTCCATTATTATTTGCAGATATTGTTGGTATTGATAATGCGCCTAAAGCTATGATAGAGATTACTATTATTGCAAAAATTATATTTCGTTTCATGTTTAACACTCTTTATTAAATATTAAATAGGATTTTCATATTTGCCATATTTTTCATATTTTTAACATTATAAATCAAATATTGAATAATAATCTGCTTAAAAATCCTAAAGATATTAAATTCTGTTTAAGTTGGCATATTAATATTAATTATTATATTCTGATTAATTATGCCTTAACTAATATAATTGTTTGATTTATGTTACATTTAAGTTTAACTATTGTTATACAATAAAATAATATAATTGTCAATATAATTATCAATATGTTTTCAATATGTTTATCTAAAAAATAATATGATTGTCGATATGTTTTTGATATGTTTATCTAAAAAATAATATGGAAATGTTTGAATTAAATTTTTTTCTTTTTTATAAAAATGAAAAAATTATTAGAACAATAACAAAAGTCTAAAAAATCAAAAAAATAAGAAGGATATAATAATAATAAAAATTTTGGTATATTCTACAGCTACTATTAAAAAATTAGCTATTTAGTAGTGATAGTACACCCATCCCCTTCAACTATAACAGTATGTTCACTCTGAGAAACCCAACAATTTGTTTTTTCTCTTAATGCTGAATATGGATATACAGCCATTGCTTGGGATAACTGTCTCATAGAGCTATTTAATCTATTTTCATTGAACTTATCAGTTAACCATCTGATTGAAAATGGAAGATCTGCATAATTAGTTTTTATCTCACGTAAAACTTTTTGTGTGTGAGTCATTCTAAAAGGTTTGTCTTTTAAATATCTGAAGATATAAGTTTGAGGAGTGTCAGTTACAATACCTATTCCATCAGTTGCAAAAGGTTCAATAGCTATAGCATCTCCTTCTTTTAACTTAACTGTACTTTTATCATTAATACTAGGAATTGATAATCCTGAATGAAGCTCCCATTGTTCTAAACTATGTCCATTTAGATTAGCTATTGGTTTAAATCCAAATTCATTTATGGCTTCTTCAACAGCAGCACCTATTTTCCCAATTTCAACACCTGGTCTGACTGTACTTATAGCTGCTTCTAAACCTGCATCTGAAGCTTCAATCATTTCTTTGTGTTTGTTGATTGTATCGGTATCATACTTTTCTTCTAAATTTTTTCCAGGAACCATAATTGTAATAGCTGAATCTGCTATGTAACCATCGATATGGGCTCCTAAATCTAATTTTACTAAGTCTCCAGTTGATATTTTTGTTTTATCATTAGCTGGAGAAGTATAATGTGCAGTCATTTCATTTACAGAAACATTACATGGGAATGCAATTCCTGCATCTGCTTTTAATATTTCTCCTTCAACAAACTCAACTAAGTCAAGAATAAGTAAATCATCTTTTATCAATTTAATAGCTTCATTCCTTACTTTTGAAACTATTTTTCCCGCTTTTTCATAAGATTCTATCATTGGTTACCTCTTAATGAGTCATTTTACTTGATAATTCTAATAATTTTAATAATTTTATTTATTTAATAATTTTTATTTAGTTATAGATTAGTAATATTATTTAATATTAATATAAATTAATCTTAATAATTTATAATATTTTTAATAATTAATAATTTATTTAATTATAAAATTTAATTATAAAACTAATTAATTATAAAATTAATTAATATAATTATTAATATAACTAGTAATACAATTGATAATATAATTTATAAATATAATTTATAAATATAATTTTTATATAATTAGAATATATTGATTAAGATATTTAATAATTTTATATTATATATTTATTCTAATATTGTTATAAATTTACTTATTTTTCCTCATTTTTATGATTATTTTCACAATTTTTATATACTTTTGAAAACAAAATTATTAATACTATTAAATATATTCTTAGATATGTCAATTAAATTAGTAAAATTTTATGAGGTAAAAATATGGCAGATGTAGCAGTACTAAATCTAGGTTCTATATCTATTAATCAAATATTCATCTTGATTATAGCCATCATCGCTCTTATAGCTATTATTATAATAGTTATGCAGTGGAGACGTGTTAGAGAATCTCAAAACACTGTTCGAATTATGGAAACAGAGATTGAGCTTAAAAAAATTAGCATAGTTGAAAAAGATTTAGAATCCAAACGTTTAATGGAAAATCCAATTCAATTACCTAAAAATCAACAAGACAATCTTTCTAAAATTCGTAAATCCACTTCTGATATTATGGGTGATGTTGGATATTTACATAGTGAGATCAATGAAAGATTAGCTAGATTAGAAGCACAAACAGAGCAAAAAAAGCTAGAAAAAATGCTCAATGAAATTGAAACTAAAGAAAAACAACTTCTTAAAAAAGGAAAATAAATGAGGTGTTATTATGGACGCTTTAGAAGCTTTAGCTATTCTTATACTTGCAGGTGCAATAATAGTTTTATTATATTATTATATGCAAAATAATGCAGATTTTATGAATAAGATGAATAGAGTTAAAGATTATGTCCCTTCTTCTGTTCAAACCAAAACTGAAGAAGAACAGATTCCTACAGGAGGATATGATATGACTGAAAATGTTGATGCAAACTCAAGTACTTCAATGGGGGAAAAACTTAAGGTTAAATTTAAAGATATTGACATGCCTAACCTTAATACCGATGTTTTCTCAAAAAGAATCGATACTTTTTTAGATGAAAAAAGTGATGAATTGATTAAAGATTGGGAATTAGCTACTAAAAAGGATCTTTCAACCCTTGAAAAAAGATGTGATACAGCTTATAGGAACGTTGATGAATTATCTAAAAGATTCAATGAATATAGAGAATATACTAATGAAAGATTAGATTCTCTCGATGAAAGAATAAAAAAGATTGAAGAAGATAATGAATAGATTTTTATAATTTAAATAAAGATTCTATTTCTTTATTTTTATTATAAAATCTTTTTATTATTTTTCAATATTTATTTAATCTTACACTTATTTTCTAGAATGGTTTTTATAATTTATAGAAACGTTTATATACTAATAAAACATATATTTTCTTGATGACTATTTTTAATAGTTTTTAACTTTTAAAAATTAATTTTATAATTAATATAATTAAACTTTATTAATCAATTTTCATTGTTTAATGAATATATTTATTTAAATAGTTTTATTAATTAGTGCTAACTATGTACTTCTATTTGAATATATTGCATTTCATTCGTTTAGCAGGGTGGGGTAGTCTGGTGATCCCGCGGGGCTCATAACCCCGAGAGCCCTAGTTCAAATCTAGGCCCTGCTATTTTCTATTTTTATATTTTTTATAATATTTTCAGATTTACTTTGTTTTATTTTATCTTATTTATATTTAGATTTTTATTTATAATTGAATTATATCAAATTATAAATTAAAAAATAAGTTTTTGAAATAGATAGCTATAAAAAAATTTATTAATATCAAATTAGAAATATAATAATGTTGTAGTAGTAAGTCAAAGACAGCTACTGGTTATTCGTTAACTAAGGAAACTCCATCCATCACACAGAACTATAGCGTCAAGAGGCGTATGCTGAGAAGTATGACTCTGGAGCAGAAACGACACGTCTTTCAGTGGATGACTATGATAGCAATGCTTGAAGACATTGGAAGGATCGGTGAAACGGCCAATCTATAGGATGCAAGGACAAAACTGCCGTTAACCAACTGTGGGAGGCAAGGTAGTCCGCTTAGATGAATGCTGTATGAACAGGAGGTGGGTTACTCTTGATTTATACTATTACAACTATTAATTATCTTTTTTTTATTCGTGTTTATTCATCATGCCCATATTTTCCAATCATTGGAACAAAGTCTACTTTTCCTAAGTAATCTTCTTTATATTTGTTTTCTGATTCTTTTGTAAGTAAAATTAGATCTTGGGGCTCAGGATATTTTCCAACAGGCATTAAAAGTTTTCCACCTACTTTTAACTGTTTTTTGAGAGGTTCTGATATATACGGTGCACTTGCAGTTCCATATATTCTATCATAAGGTGCTTTTGTTTCATAACCTAAAGTTCCATCACCTAATATTATATCTATAACTTCATCATAACCTGTTTTTTTTAGATTTTCTTTTGCGATTTTAGCTAAAGACCCGATTCTTTCAATAGTATAAACATGGGTTTTTTTATTCATCATTTCTGATACTGCTGCTGCATTATATCCAAAACCAGTTCCAATTTCTAAAACATTCATCCCTTCCTCAAATTGAAGAATTTCACATATGATAGCTACCATATGTGGGGCAGAAATAGTCTGTCCTTCAATTAATCTTATAGGGCGATCAAGATATGCATAAGCTCTATTCTCTTCTGGAATAAATTCTTCTCTTGGAACCGTACCTATAGCTCTTTTAACTTCTTTTGTTTTTATAAATCCATTTTCTGAAAGAATATTAACTAATTTTTCCCTTTTATCTGTAAAATTTTTTTCATTTTCAGAATAATTCAATGAATTCATTTTATTTTCATCTTTCATATTTTCACATATAAATTATATGTTTTTAATAATATTTTTAGTTTTATTTTAATAGACTGAAATTCGTAAAATATATAAGCAATGTTATACATACTTTAATAACTTAAAAGTTTACTGTTTTTAGAATAGTTACAATGAAAGCTAACATCTATTTTTCTATATTTATTATAATTTTTATTAGAAGTAAATAGCTTTAGGTTTCAATTATTAGATCTTGCAGTAGTTTTTGAGATTTTAACCCATAGTAATATGAATTTATAAACATTCAAATAATTTAATATTTTTATTTAGATTTATAAAGACTTATTAAAATTTTATAAATATATGATTTCAAAAAATTAATAATTTAATTTTGCTAATAATCCATTTAATATAATGATTAAGCTTTAAATCAATTAAATCACTAGTAATATATAAAAAAAGTTTCATAAAACAAACACTCTTAAATACTCTTATAATTCAATAAAATTCTTTTTACTTTAGATAACAATCTATTCTTCTTATTTAAATTTTATAACATTATAAAAATGGTTAATGATAGAAAATTGATTATAATAACTTACATTTGAATTATTGATGATATTGATAATAATATTGATGATATTGATAGATAATTAATTAATTTAAGAAAATTTATATCCTTAAACTATTTTTATTAGTATTAAATAGGTTTAATTGATATTGATTTTCACATAATTTTATTATAAATAAACTTTAAGGTAGTGATGATTATGAAATTTATGTCTGCAGTTTTATTAGTTAAAGACATGGAAAAATCTAGAGCTTTTTATGAAAAGATTTTAAATCAGGAGGCAACTATAGATTTAGGTTCTAATGTTACTTATGGAGGCTTTTCACTTCAAACAATTGATTCTTGGACAGGATCTACTGATAAAAATAAAAATAGTGTAAGCCTTAGTAAAGCTAATGATATTGAGATATGTTTCGAAGCATCTGATTATGATGGCATTGTGGAAAAAGTGAAATCTCATAATGTAGAACTTCTTCATGACACTATAGAAGTTCCTTGGGGACAAAGATTCATCCGATTCTATGATCCAGATAAACATGTAATAGAAGTTGGAGAACCATTATTAAATGTTTTTCAGAAATATATGTACACCAATATGACAATGGGGGATATAATTGAAAAAACAGGATTATCTGAAGAACAAATTACTGAAATAGATGATTATTTTAAATTAAATATTGTTTAAACATCAAATATTTATTTATACTTATATTATAGTTTTTTTATTATTTTCATCTGTTTATTTTTATCTATATTCTATAATGTTTATATTTAAATGTTTTTTTATTATTTTCATCTGTTTATTTTTATCTATATTCTATAATGTTTATATTTAAATGTTTTTTTATTATTTTCATCTGTTTATTTTTATCTATATTCTATAATGTTCATATTTAAATGTTTTTTTATTATTTTCATCTGTTTATTTTTACTTATATTTAATTTCATTGATTTATATTCTTTATTACTATTTTTATTATTTATTTTTATTTTATCATTTTATTGATTTTTATAAAAATTATTTATAATATTAAAAACTATTATTTAATTATGAATATAATCAGAAGAAAAAACAATTCAAACTTAAAAAGATTGAATGAAATATTGAAAGTTTTAAGTAAATATGAGTTTGATTATATTATTGAAAGAATAGGATTGAAACACAAAATACCTATTATTAGACACTCTCATAATTATGAATCAATGGAAGAATTAGATAGTTCTTTACCTATTCGATTAAGAAAAACATTACAAGAATTAGGTCCAGCTTACATTAAATTAGGTCAAATGATAAGTACTCGCCCTGATTTAGTAGGGGAAGATATTGCTTTAGAGTTTTCTAAAATGCAGTATGACAATCCACTAGTCTCTTTTGCTGAGATAAGGCGTACTGTTGAGAGAGAATTAGGAAGTTCAATAGAAGATATATTTGAAATATTTTATGAAATTCCTTTATCTTCTGCCTCTATTGGTCAGGTACATGTAGCTAAATTAATAGATGGTCCTTATGTTGCAGTTAAAATTCAAAAACCCAATATAGAAGAGATAATAAAAACTGATCTTTCTATAATGAAATTTTTAGCAAAACGAATTGATCAATATATTCCACAGGCCAAAACTTATAATTTTCCTATTATTGTAAAAGAGTTTGAAAGATCTATTTTAAAAGAAATTGACTATTTCCAAGAGTTTAATAATTTGAAAAGATTTTCTATTATTTTTGAAAATGATCCTACGGTATATGTACCAAAAGCATATGGTGATTTTTCAACTAAAAAAGTTCTAACTATGGAACTTATTCAAGGGGAAAAGATTTCCGACGTTGTTCTTAGTGAAGGAATATATGATAAAAAGTTAATTGCTAAAAGAGGAATTGAATCATACTTTAAACAGGTTGTTGATCATGGATTTTTCCACGCTGATCCTCATCCTTCTAATATTTATATACTTGAAGATAATGTTGTTTGTTATATAGATTTCGGAATGATGGGTGTTTTAGATTCTGAATTTCGTGAAAATTTAACTGAATTGTTCATATATCTTATTGAAAGGAATGTTAAAGGAATGGTTAGTCAATTGGGATATATGGGTGTTTTAAAAGATAATATTGATCGAAGAGCATTACAATATGATTTCATGGATTTAGTTAATAAATACTATGGAATGGAACTTAAAGGTGTTCATGGTGGGATGATGGATATGATATCTATTATGAGAACTTATGATGTTATATTACCTCGAGAATTTGTTTTAATTTCTAAAGGACTTTCAATGTTAGAAGAGACGGGTATTGAATTAGATCCTAATTTCAATACCATAGCTGTTCTCGAACCACAAGCTAGGCGAATGACTAGAAAAAAACTAAATCCATTTAAATTAATAGATTTTTTTAAAAGTAATATTTTTGAAATTGAACATATAATAAAGACACTTCCTTTAAATCTATCTAAAGCTCTTTATAAGTTAGAAGAGGGAAAATTAGTCATTGAACTTGAACATAAGAATTTAGATAGGATGACAAACAGACTTTCATTATCTCTTATTTTATCAGCATTACTAATTGGATCTTCTTTAATCATACTTTCTAATAGAGGAACTATGTTATTTGGATATTCTCTTTTAGGGATTGCTGGATTTTTAATAAGTGCTATTTTAGGGATATGGTTGATAGTATCTATATTCAGAAATCATGATTACTAGTTTTTTAATTAAAAAATTTAAATATTTTTTATTAATTTTTATCAATTTCCATTAACTTTTATTAATTTTTATTAGCTTTCATTAATTTTTACTAAATTTGATTAATTTTTACTAATTTTTATTAGTCTATCCGAAGATTTAATTATTTTATTTAATTTTGGATATCTTTCTTGTTTTTAATTAAATAAAATTTAAATATTTATACAAAAAATATATATAAGTTCAGTTTCAAATATATAATTCTTATTTTTGATATGGTGAAAATTTGTTAAATAATAAATATATTAAAATCTTTTTAATTATAATAATATCCTTTTTAGTATTATCTATGATTTCTGTGATTTCATCTTATGGCGAGATGTTTGGCTTAAAAGATAGTAAAATTGAAAGTTCAAAAAATGCTCCTATATTCATAGACAATAATAACTGTCCTGATTTTGTAAAGATTAATAGAAACTATGACATTTCTCCTTTTTTTGAAAGTACAAATGGTATTGAAACAGAAAAAAATTTAATAAAAACTATTGATGGAAATAGAAATTACACATTTAAAACAGAATATTTCTTACCAATGGCGTGGAAAGAACCTAAAAACACAGGTACAAATGAATATTGGTATAATTGCCAATCAATAGCTATGCATGGAAAATACATGTATGTTTTGACTTCTTCAGGTTATAATTTAAATAAAGGATTCATTGTCCGGTATGATACAGATATTTTAAAGAAATATAACTTAACTACAAGTAATTTAAGTGCTATGAGGGATTTGGGATATGATTTACAGCAAAATGATAAATTAACAAAAGATCAGGAAGCTATTAAAAAAGCTATCAAAGTTGGACCAGTATTCAATACTGGTCATGGCCAATCTTTATCTTATAATTCAAAAGATAACTCTATGTGGATGTGGCAGGACGATGGTTCTAATTCTTCATTAAAACTAATGAATATCGATATGGATGAATTAAAACCTAAAAAGATATATAATTTTTCATTAACAATAAATAATCATAAAATTAAGAAATTCAATAATTTAGCATTTGATAAAGATGGGAATTTTTATACAGATTATACTAAGAAATTAGGGAATAATTCTGAAGGTTCTTCAATTATATTTAAAGGAAAAGTTATTAATGATACTTCTGTTGAGACTGAACATTTAGCTACTATTAAAAACTGCCCTGGAACCTATTCTCAATCTCTTGCAATAAATCCTACTACTAATTACATGTATTTAGTTTCTGATGGAGTATTTTATACAATGCCTCTGGATAAACTTAATAATAAGACTATAACTAAACAAGATCTTTATTATTCTGTTTTTGATACAAATCGTGAATTTGAAGGTATTAGTTTTGATAATAAAGGAAATGGTTATTTATTAACACTAAGGGGCACTGAAGTATTGAAATCTACTGAAATTTACTATTAAAGTTCTTTTTTAACTATATTTGATATTTAGTATATAATATCAATTTATTATATTAGATTTATTATATATACAAATAATAGGATAGTATTTCAATTACTATGTAAAATTAAAAATAGAAATATAAATAGAAATAAAAATAAAAGAAAATTAATATACAAAATCAAAATTAAATAAAAAGTAAAAAAAGTAGAAAATTAGATAAATAAAAAAATGGTAATGATATTGATAAATATGAAAAATATTGATTAAAATATAATATAAAATAAAAATAAAATAAATTTTAAGAGATAATTTAAAACTCTTAATGATTAATAGCTTCTTTAAATTTATCAAAGAATCCTTTTTCATATGTATGGATTTCTTCGCCACTTATTTCAGCAAATTCTTCAAGTAATTTTTTCTGTTTATCGTTTAATTTTTGAGGAACAACTACGTTAGCTGTTACATAAAGATTTCCTTTTGAATTTCTTCTTATTATCGGCATTCCTTGACCTCTCAATCGGAATATACTTCCACTTTGAGTTCCAGGAGGTATTTTTAATTCTACTTCTCCATCAATAGTAGGAATATCTATTGTATCTCCAAGACTTGCTTGAGGAAAACTAATTTGTTGCTCATAGTAAAGGTTAGCTCCATCTCTTTCAAATTTCTCATGTTTTTTCACATTGATTAATACGATTAGATCTCCATAACCAGCTTCAACATCTCCAGCATTTCCTTCACCAGGAACACGTAGGCGGGAACCAGATTCAACACCTGCAGGAATCTTTATATTGATGTCGTTATTCTCTTTGATTTTACCTTTACCATTACAATTATGACAAGGGTCTGTAATTATTTTACCTTCTCCTTTACATGCTGGACAAGGTCTAACATTCATCATCTGTCCAAGAATAGTATTAGTTACTTGTTTTACTTGACCTGTTCCACCACAAGTCTGACAAGTTTCAGGATTACTTCCAGGTTCTGATTTTGTTCCCTCACAGACAGGACATTCTGTGTCTCGTCTTATGCTTATTTCTTTTTCAATGTCAGTAGCTGCCTCTTCTAAAGTTATATCTACTTCTGCATATATATCTGAACCTCGTTGAGGACCACTTCTTCCACGTCCACCACCAAATCCAAACATTTCAAAAATGTTACCCATATCAAAGCCACCACCAAATCCTTGGAAAATGTCTTCAAAGTTAACATTTCTAAATATATCTTCATTGGAAAAGCCATCCATACCAGCATGACCATATTGATCATATGTATTCCTTTTTTCTTCATCGGATAAAACAGCGTAAGCTTCACTTATCTCTTTGAACTTTTCAGTAGCACCTTCATCCTCAGAAACATCTGGATGGTATTTCATAGCTAATTTACGATAAGCTTTTTTTATTTCCTTTTTATCTGCTCCCTTTTCTACACCGAGAACATCATAATAGTCACGCTTTTCTGGCATTTATTCACCTGTAAGTATAAAATTAAATTAAATTAAAAAATTTGAATTAAATTATTAGATAAATTTTAAAAATAAAATTTAGATATAAAGTTTATATATTAAATTTTTATATAGATTTAGGATTTTTATATAGATTTAGGTATAAAATTTAGATATAAATATAAATTTAGATTATTTTACTTTAGATATATAAAATCTAATTAATATATCTTATATCTCATTAAATTTTAGATATATTTTAGGATATAATAGTTATGTTATAACTAATATATATCCTTTAATAATCATATCATTTTAGGCAATTTATATTTATTTTTTATATTTATTTCGCTGATTTTTAAACTGTGACATTTAGTCACAGTTTTATTTTCAGTTAATTTTAGCTAATTTTAGTTAATTTAGGCTATTAACTTATTTTTAGTTAATCTATTCTATTTAACTTATTTTTAGCTAATTTATTATTTTTTAACTTCATAATCAGCATCGATGGTATCATCGTCTTTAGATTCTTTATTTGGATCTTGACCTGCTCCAGCTTGATCTGCACCTGCACCTTGTTGTTGTGCTTGTTCAGCTGCTTGAGCTTCTTGGTATATTTTAGCACCTATTTCTTGAACAATTTTGGTTAATTCTTCAGTTTTTTCTTTAATAGCTGCAATATCATCACTAGGAATTAATTCACGAAGTTCTTTAACAAGATTTTCTATTTTTGATTTTTCATCTTCGGAAATTTTATCTTTAAGATCTTCTAAAGTTTTTTCAGCTGTGTAAATCATTGAATCTGCGTTATTTCTAACTTCAATTTCTTCTTGTTTCTTTTTATCTTCTTCTGCATGCATTTCAGCTTCTTTTACTTTTTGATCAATTTCATCATCAGATAATTTAGTTGAAGCTGTAATTGTAATAGCTTGTTCTTTACCAGTTCCTTTATCTTTTGCAGATACATTTATTATACCATTTGCGTCAATATCAAAGGTAACTTCAATTTGAGGAATTCCTCTTGGTGCAGCTGGGATTCCTACTAATTGGAATCTTCCAAGAGTGGTATTATCTGCAGCCATTGGTCTTTCACCTTGTAAAACATGAATATCTACTGAAGTTTGATTGTCTGCAGCTGTTGAAAATATTTGACTTTTTTTTGCAGGAATGGTTGTGTTACGATCTATGAGTTTAGTTGCAACT
Source organism: Methanobrevibacter sp. TMH8 (assembly GCF_020148105.1). NCBI lineage: Archaea > Methanobacteriati > Methanobacteriota > Methanobacteria > Methanobacteriales > Methanobacteriaceae > Methanobrevibacter > Methanobrevibacter sp. TMH8. The sequence goes on along the minus strand of NZ_JAHLZE010000024.1, from coordinate 3,258 downwards.
GCTCCCATGGTTTCAATACCAAGAGATAATGGGGTAACATCAAGAAGTACGAGATCTTTAATTTCTCCAGCTAATACTCCTCCTTGGATAGCTGCTCCCATAGCTACACATTCCATAGGATCAATTCCTCTTTCTATTTCTTTTCCTAAGTAGTTTTCTACAAATTTTTGAACTATAGGCATTCTGGTAGGTCCACCAACAAGAATTATTTTGTTAATATCTCCTTTTGTCATTTTAGCATCTTTTAATGCTTGTTCCATTGGACTTCCACATTTTTTAACAATAGGGTCAACTAATTCTTCAAGTTTTGCACGAGTAAGGTTATTTATTAAATTTTTAGGGCTACCATCAGAGCCCATTGTAATGAATGGTAAATTTACTTCGCTGGTGAGAGTAGTTGAAAGCTCAATTTTTGCTTTTTCAGCTGCTTCTCTCAATCTTTGCACAGCTTGATCATCGTCCATGAGGTTGATACCAGTTTCTTTCTTAAATTCATCAGCTAAGTAATTCATTATGGTATTATCCATATCGGTTCCACCTAGTTGGGTGTCTCCACTGGTAGATTTAACTTCAAATACTCCTCCACCAAATTCCATAATGGTTACATCAAGAGTACCTCCACCGAAATCAAATACCATAATTTCAATTTCATCTTCTTCTTGTTTATCAATACCATAAGCTAAACTTGCAGCTGTTGGTTCATTAACAAGTCTTACCACATCAAGACCTGCAATGGTTCCCGCATCTTTGGTAGCTGTTCTCTGATTATCATCAAAGTAAGCTGGTACAGTAATAACAGCTTTTTTTACTTCTTCTCCAAGGAAGGATTCAGCATCTTTTTTGATTTTTTGTAAGATAAAAGCAGAAATTTCTTGGGGTGTGTATTCTTTTCCATTGACTTTAACTTTTCTATCAGTTCCCATACTACGCTTGATTGCACTGATAGTATTTTCAGGGTTTGTAACTGCTTGTCTTCTAGCTGGTTCTCCTACTAATCTTTGCCCATCTCCAGTAAATGCAACATAACTTGGAAATGCTTTACCATATTGAGTAGCTCCTTCTGCACTTGGAATAACAGTAGGTTTTCCACCAACAAGAACTGCTGCTGCGGAATTACTAGTTCCTAAATCAATACCAATAATTTTTTCTTTTTTATCTGCCATAATTATCACCTATATGATATATAAAGTTTTTATACATCTTTTTAATTTTTTAGTTTTTAATTGATTAAAATAATTTATATAATATTTAAATAAATTATATGAATATAAATCTAGATAAATATCTAGATAAAAATAAAAATAAAATAATAATTTATTTTATTTCATATTTTTTATATTTTAAAATAATAATTTGCTTTTATAAAATTTATCTTTAATAAAATTTATTTTTTACAAACTCTAACTTTAGAATATTTAATTACTTTGTCTTTTAAGCTATATCCTTTCATTAATTCGTCCATAATCTCTCCATTTTCATAATCTTCACTAGCTTCAGCCATTAAGGCTTCATGCTTAAATGGATCGAATTTTTCACCTTCTGCAGGTATTTCTTTAAGACCTTCCTTTTCTAAAGTATTTTTTAGTTTTGAGTATATTAGCTCCACTCCTTCTCTTAACTCTTTTTCATTTTTGGATTGTTCAAGAGCACGATTAAGATCTTCATAGCTGTCTAATAAATTTATTATTAAAGTTTCATTAGCGAATTTAATGATATCTTCTTTTTGCTTTTCACTTTGCTTTTTAAAGTTTTCAAAATCAGCTTGGAGACGTTGAATATGAGATACATATTCTAAAATTTCATTATTTTTATCTTCAAGGTCTTTTTCAATGTTAGCTAATTCTTCACTCTTTATTTTTAGCTCTTTTTCAGCATCTTTTAATTTTTTTTCTTGAAGTTCCAAATTTTCACTTGTTGTTTTTAATTTTTCTTCAAGATCTTTTATTTTCTTGTCATTAGCCATTAATTCACCTGATAACTGTAATTTGAAAGAACAATTTGTTACTTATAATAAATTTTCCTTTAATTTCCTTAATTTTCATTTATTAATAGAGGGACAATTTTTCGCTTTTTATTTAATTTTCTTTTTATTTGATGATACATATTTAGGGGTTTACAAAAAATTGTGTTTTTTTATGGACTTTAATCTTTTTTAAGATTGTTTTATTATATTTTTTTTAAAAATAGCTACAAATTATAAAGAATTTTTTGGGTTGAGTATAGGTTCTTCTTTTAGTAATCGAAGTAACTATTTTTAAACATTATTTTTTTTCAAATTTATTAAAGTAACAAAAAGTTATCTTTCTCATTATCTTATAGTAACAAAAAGTTATATAAATGTTTCGATATAATATAATATTAATAAGAATATTAGATGATAATATGAATAATAATAAAAATAATAATAAAAGTAATATTAGAATTATTAAGTTCAATAATGAAAACACAGATCCTAATGATGAGGTTCATAATAGTAATAATGTTGATAATAATATGATTAATGATAATACTATGGAAAATTATAACAATAATGAAGATATAAATAAATATAACAGTCCAAACCCCTATAATATTACTAATAATAGTAGACAATTTAATAATGTTGATATGGAAGCTATTTTGGATGTTATGGGATGCCGTACTAGGCGAGAAATAATCAATCTATTGAGGGAAGAGCCAAGATTTGTTAGTGAGATTTCTCAAGAACTTGAGGTAGGTCAAAAAGCTATTATTGAACATCTTCGAGCCATGGAAGAAATAGGGATCCTTGAATCTTCTTTCAAGAAGATTGTAAGAGGTAGGCCACGTAAATATTATGATATGCCTAATGATTTTAATATAAATATAACAATAACTGAAAATTCTTTTGATGTAAATATTTCTGAAGATATATTAAATCTTAAACAACTTCCATCTGGGGATGAATGGTCGAAATTACTAGATTTAGAAAGAAGAATTGATCAAGGGCATTGGGAAGCTGTTGAAGAACTTAAGAGCCAAATTAGGCTTTATGAAAATTTGAAAAATAGGGCTGAATATATCTTAGAAAGAACTCAAATGAAATAAATACTTTTTATTCTAATTTTTAAATGTTTTTTAATTTTAACTATTTTTTATTAGTTTTAAAGTTTTTATTAGTTTTATAACTCTAATTAGTTTATATTTTTTATCAATTTTATAGTTTTAAAGTTTTTATTAGTTTTATAACTCTAATTAGTTTATATTTTTTATCAATTTTATAGTTTTAAAGTTTTTATT